>NZ_CAXAQI010000012.1:0-186946 GCF_963970695.1 Pseudomonas sp. EL_65y_Pfl1_R83
TCCCGAACTCAGTAGTGAAACGATGCATCGCCGATGGTAGTGTGGGGTTTCCCCATGTGAGAGTAGGTCATCGTCAAGATTAAATTCCGAAACCCCTGTTTGCTAACGCAAACAGGGGTTTTGTTTTGGGCGGTCGAAAAGACATCTACATCCCAATTCCGCCAATAACTGTCCACAGTGCTAAAGTCGCACCCTCGATTTTGCTTTTCCCAAGGAAGCCGTTATGCCGGATGCGACGTCCCTCAGCGCTGGATTCATGGTGGTTCACGGCAATCGCCTGGATGAACTGCGCAGCCTGGTGGTCAGCTGGATGCGCCGCTACCCCCTGGCGCCCTTGGAAAACGAAATCGCCCTGGTGCAAAGCAACGGCATCGCTCAATGGCTCAAGTTGGCCCTGGCTGAAGATCCGGAAGAGGACGACATGGGCGGCTGCGGTATCGCTGCAGCAATTGACGTGCAACTGCCCGGCAGCTTCATGTGGCAGCTCTACCGCATGGTCCTTGGCCGTGACGAAATCCCACCCAAGTCCCTGCTCGATAAGGCCCCCCTGACCTGGCGCCTGATGCGCCTGCTCCCAGAGCTTATCGATCAGCCACACTTCGAACCGTTGCAGCGCTTCCTCACCCACGACACCGACCTGCGTAAACGCTACCAACTCGCCGAGCGCCTGGCTGACTTGTTCGACCAATACCAGGTCTACCGCGCCGACTGGCTGGAAGACTGGGCTGCCGGCCGCCACCAACTGCGTAACGGCCGAGGCGACGCCAAACCGCTCAATCCTGCTAACTGCTGGCAAGCCGAACTGTGGCGCGCACTGCTGTTGGATGTCGGTGAAGAAGGCATGGCCGAAAGCCGCGCAGGCGTGCACCAACGCTTCATCGAACGCATCAATACGCTCGAAAGCACCCCACCAGGGCTGCCATCCCGAGTCATTGTTTTCGGAATCTCCTCGTTGCCAGCACAGGCGCTGGAAGCCCTTGCCGGGCTCGCACGATTCAGCCAAGTCCTGCTTTGCGTACACAACCCGTGTCGCCATCATTGGTCCGACATCGTCGCCGACAAAGACCTGCTGCGTAACGAATACAAACGCCAAGCGCGTAAATCCGGCATGCCGGTCACTATCGATCCACAAACCCTGCACCAGCACGCCCACCCGCTACTGGCTGCCTGGGGCAAACAAGGCCGTGACTACATCAGCCTGCTAGACAGCTACGATGACCCCAACAGCTACCGTGCAGCGTTCCGCGATGGTCGTATCGACCTGTTCAGTGACAGCGATCCCACCACGCTGCTCAATCAGCTCCAGGACGATATCCTTGAACTGCGCCCACTCAATGAAACCCGCGAACTATGGCCTGCCGTCGATCTGGAGCGAGATACCTCAATCCGCTTCCACATCGCTCACAGCGCTCAACGCGAAGTAGAAATCCTCCACGACCAACTGCTCCAACGTTTTAGCGCCGACCCCACGCTGCGTCCCAGGGACATCATCGTCATGGTCCCCGACGTCGACAGTTACGCGCCGCATATCCGCGCCGTGTTTGGCCAGCTTGAGCGCAACGACCCGCGCTTCATCCCGTTCACCCTGACTGACCAGGGTCAGCGCGGCCGCGACCCTCTGCTGATCGCAGTCGAACATCTGCTGAAACTCCCCGACAGCCGCTTCCCTGTCAGCGAAATCCTCGACCTGCTTGACGTTCCGGCCCTGCGCGAACGCTTCGCCATCAAGGAACGCGACCTGCCCACACTGCACCGCTGGATTGAAGGCGCCGGCATCCGCTGGGGCCTCAACGCTGAACAGCGCGCAGGCCTGGGCCTGCCCACGGAACTGGAACAAAACAGTTGGCGTTTCGGCCTACGCCGCATGTTGCTCGGTTACGCCGTAGGCACCGGCGCCGCGTGCGACGGCATCGAGCCCTACGACGAAATCGGTGGTCTCGACGCCGCCCTGATCGGCCCGCTGGTCGCCTTACTCGACGCACTCAGTGACGCCCATCAAGCGCTGTCGCACCCCGCGCCTCCGCAGACGTGGGGCGAACGCCTGCAACGCCTGATGCAACTGTTCTTTCTGCCGAGCAGCGAACACGACGACTACCTGTTGGGTCAACTTGAACAACTCCGAGAGGCTTGGCTGGAAACCTGCGAGTCCGTAGGCCTACAAGACGAGTTACCGCTCACCGTAGTCCGTGAAGCCTGGCTGGCTGGCCTGGACCAAGGGCGCCTGTCCCAGCGCTTTCTCGCCGGGGCTGTTAATTTCTGCACCCTGATGCCCATGCGCGCGATCCCGTTCAAGCTCGTTTGCCTGCTCGGCATGAACGACGGCGATTACCCCCGCGCCACACCACCGCTGGACTTCGACCTGATGGGCAGTGATTACCGCCCCGGCGACCGTTCACGCCGTGAAGACGATCGGTACCTGCTGCTCGAAGCCCTGCTTTCAGCGCGTGACCAGCTCTACATCAGTTGGGTGGGTCGCAGCATCCGCGACAATAGCGATCGTCCTGCCTCGGTATTGATCGGCCAACTGCGCGACCATCTCGCCAGCGGCTGGCATCACGCAAACAGCGATGAAGCGCTTATCGAAGCCATGACCCAAGAGCATCCGCTGCAACCGTTCAGCGCCCGCTACTTCCATGAGGGCGACGCGCTGTTCAGCTTCGCCCGCGAATGGCAATTGCTCCACGTAGCCTGCGACGCGCCCTCAACAGAACACGACCTGCCACCGCACGAACAGGAAGAGCCCCTGAGCCTCGGCCAGTTACAAGACTTCCTGCGCAACCCGGCCAAACACTTCTTTAGCCAACGTCTGAAAGTATTCTTCGAAGCCGCCGAAGTGCCGTTGGCCGACGAAGAACCCTTTGTCCTCGACGCACTGCAGCGCTATAGCCTGAGTGACAGCTTGCTGAACGCTGCACTCACTAACCCCGATCATCTCGACCAGGCCCTGAACGCCCAGGCCTTGCGACTGCAAGGCAGTGGCCTGTTGCCCATGGTCGGTTTCGGCGAATGCCTCCGCAACGAACTGATGGAGCCTTTACCCGACCTTCTGCAACGCTATCGACAATTGTTGGCTCTCTGGCCCACCCAGCATACTGGCGCCGAACCTGTCATTTTTGAGCATGAGGGGGTTCAGTTGGAAGGCTGGATCAGCGGTCTGCATCGACGCAGTGATGGCGGGTTGCTAAGCGTCACCACCATTCCCAACAGCATTGGTTCGATCAAGACCCGCAAGTGGCATCACCTTATCCGCCCTTGGGTCAATCACGTGGTTGCCTGTGCTTGCGGCCTGCCGTTAAGCACCGGCTTGGTGGCTAGCGACGACACCTTGCTGCTGCCGCCTCTGGATAAATCCATCGCACAGGAAATCCTCGGCCACTTGCTGCTCGCCTGGCACGAAGGCATGAGTAAACCGTTACCCGTAGCTGTCAAAACCGCCTTCGCCTGGCTCGGTCAAACCGATCCTGCCAAGGCCCAGGCGGCCGCCAGTAAAGCCTACGAGGGCGACGGCCTGACCTCCGACGGCGAGCGTCGCGAAACCCCAGCGCTCACTCGGCAATTCCCCGACTACGCCGCGCTCATCGCCAGCGAAGAATTCGAAGGTTGGTGCGAAACCCTTTATCGCCCGCTGATCAACGCCCCATGGCGATCACTCACAGGTGAGGAGGCCGGCGCATGACCAGCAAACCTTTAGCCCTTGCCTTCCCGCTCAAGGGTAGCCAGCTGATTGAAGCCAGCGCCGGTACCGGGAAGACGTTCACTATCTCTGCCCTCTACCTGCGCCTTGTCCTCGGCCACGGTGGCGAAGCGTCCGGCTTTGGTCGCGAGCTGTTGCCGCCGCAAATTCTGGTAGTGACATTCACTGACGCCGCCACCAAAGAGCTGCGCGAACGCATCCGCATTCGTCTTGCCGAGGCCGCGCGGTTCTTCCGCGAAGAAATTGAACAGCCTGACGCCCTGATCGCTGATCTGCGCGACGAGTATCCACCCGAACAGTGGCCCGCCTGTGCCAACCGCCTGGACATCGCCGCGCAATGGATGGACGAAGCCGCCGTCTCGACGATCCACAGTTGGTGCCAGCGCATGCTGCGCGAACACGCCTTCGACAGCGGCAGCCTGTTCACCCAGACCCTGGAAACCGACCACAGCGACCTGCTCGGTGAGGTGCTGCGCGACTACTGGCGTTTGTTTTGCTACCCGATGCACGACGACGCGCTCAACTGGGTACGCAACAACTGGGGCGGTCCCGCCGCATTGATGCCGCGAGTCCGCGCGTTGTTCGGCAGCGAACGGCCCACCGATGAAGTCCGCGAGCCCGCCGAGCTGATCAACGCCTGCCTGCAAGAACGCCGTGAAGCGCTCACACAACTCAAAGCCCCCTGGCAACAATGGGCCGCCGAGCTACGCGACATCTGCCTGCAAGCCGTGGCCGCCAAAGCCGTCGACGGCCGCAAGATGCAAGCGCGTTACTTCGAGCCGTGGTTCGAAAAGATCGGCGCCTGGGCTGCTGACGACACTCTCGAACAACTCGATATCGGTACTGGCTTCACCCGCCTCACGCCCGACGGCATGGCCGAAGCCTGGAAGGGCGAGCCGCCCCAGCATCCTGGCATTGACGCCATGGCCGGTCTAAAGTCGGCCCTCGATGCGTTGCCGACCCCCGAGGCCGCTGTGTTGCAACACGCCGCCGGCTGGGTGGGCAAACGCTTCGAAGAAGAAAAACGCCGCCGCGCCGAAATGGGCTTCGACGACATGCTCATCCGCCTCAACGCCGCGCTGAAAGCTGACGGCGGCGAACGTCTGGCCAGTGTCATCCGCGAGCAATTCCCGGTGGCCCTGATCGACGAGTTCCAGGACACCGACCCGGTGCAGTACAGCATCTTCGACAGCATCTACCGCATCGAAGAAAACCACCTCGACAGTGGCCTGTTTCTGATCGGCGACCCCAAGCAAGCGATCTACGCCTTCCGTGGCGCTGACATTTACACTTACTTGCGCGCTCGCCAGTCCACCACTGGCCGCCACCACACGCTGGGCACCAACTTCCGCTCCAGCCATGCGATGGTCGAGGCAGTGAACCACGTGTTCCAGCGCGCAGAAAAAGGCCGTGGCGCGTTCCTGTTCCGCGAACCGGATGGCCAGAATCCGGTGCCGTTCCACTCGGTGCTGTCCCAAGGCCGCAAGGAACGATTGCAGGTTAATGGCCAAACGCTGCCGGCGATGAATCTCTGGCATTTGCCCACCGAGCAGCCGGTTTCCAACCTGGTTTACCGTCAGCAATTGGCTGCCGCCTGTGCCACGCAGATTGTTGAATTGCTCAACGGCGGACAGCAAGGCACAGCCGGTTTCCTACAGCCGGACGCGAGCTTCAACGGCGTGCTTCCGTCAGATATCGCCATCCTCGTTCGCGACGGCAAGGAAGCTCAAGCCGTGCGGTCTGAACTGGCTGCGCGTGGCGTGCGCAGTGTGTACCTGTCCGACAAAGACTCGGTCTTCGCCGCCCAGGAAGCCCACGACCTGCTGGCCTGGCTCAAGGCCTGCGCCGAGCCGGATGTTGAGCGCCCGCTGCGCGCAGCCCTGGCTTGCGTCACCCTGAACCTGTCACTGCCGGAACTGGAACGCCTGAACCAGGACGAACTCGCATGGGAAAGCCGCGTCATGCAATTCCGTGGCTATCGCGTGATCTGGCGCACCCAAGGTGTGCTGCCGATGCTGCGTCGCCTGCTCCACGATTTTAAACTGCCGCAAACCCTGATCGCGCGCAGTGACGGCGAACGTGTGCTGACCAACCTGCTGCATCTCAGCGAACTGCTGCAACAGGCCGCATCGGAACTGGACGGCGAACAGGCGCTGATCCGCCACTTGGCCGAACACCTGGCGCTGTCGGGCCAGGCGGGTGAGGAACAAATCCTGCGCCTGGAAAGTGATGAACAATTGGTCAAGGTGGTGACTATCCACAAGTCTAAGGGCCTGGAATACGACTTGGTCTTCCTGCCTTTCATCTGCTCAGCCAAACCAGTCGACGGCAGCCGTTTGCCCCTTCACTACCACGATGAACACGGCAAGTCGCAGGTCAGTCTGCGTCCGACCGCTGAGTTGATCGCCCAGGCCGACAACGAGCGTCTGGCCGAAGACCTGCGCCTGTTCTATGTCGCCCTGACCCGCGCCAAGCATGCGTGCTGGCTCGGCATCGCCGACCTCAAGCGTGGCAACAGCAATAGCTCTGTGCTGCACTTATCGGCGTTGGGCTATTTGCTTGGCGCGGGTACATCGCTGGGAGAGTCCGCGGGTCTGGCGCGCTGGTTGTTGGATCTGCAAGAGGGTTGCACCTCAATCCACTATGCCCACGTGCCCGACGCGCAAGACATCATCTTCCACCCGCCGCGCAGCGAAGCCCTGCTTAGAGCGCCCTTGCTGCCCAAACGCAAGGCGGCCGAAAACTGGTGGATCGCCTCCTACAGCGCCTTGCGCATTGGCGACAGCATGAGTGCCGCCAGTCTCGAAGCGCCGGAAAGCGCACAAGCCCAGAAGCTGTTCGATGATGAACGCCTCGACCCTGACGCACCCCGCGAGGTGGCGGCGTCCGGCGGCGACATTCACCGGTTCCCACGTGGCCCGAACCCTGGGACCTTTCTCCACGGTCTGCTGGAGTGGGCGGGGGAGGAGGGTTTCAACGTCACCCCCGAGGCTATCGAAAAAGCAGTAGGGGCTCGTTGCAATCGCCGCAACTGGGAAGGTTGGATCGTCACCCTCAGCAGTTGGCTGGGCCACTTGCTGCAAGCGGCGCTGCCTGTGGACAACAACCACGTCAGCCTGAAAAGCCTGCAGCATTACCAGGTCGAAATGGAGTTCTGGTTCGCCAGCCATAAAGTCGACGTACTCGCCCTCGACAAACTGGTGTGCCAGTACACCCACAACGGCATTTCCCGCGTCGCCGCCGAACCCGTGCTGCTCAACGGTATGTTCAAGGGCTTTATCGATTTGACGTTCGAACATGACGGCCGCTATTACGTGGCCGACTACAAATCCAACTGGCTCGGCCCCGACGATTCAGCCTACACACAGGACGCCATGGAACAGTCGATCCTCGAGCATCGGTACGACCTGCAATACGTACTTTACCTGCTGGCCCTGCACCGCCAACTCAAGGCGCGCCTGCCGGACTACGACTACGACCGCCATGTCGGCGGTGCGCTTTACCTGTTCCTGCGCGGCACCCAGTCCGTGAGCCAGGGCGCGTATTTCACCCGGCCACCACGGGAACTGATCGAAGGCCTGGACCTGCTGTTCCAGGGCAAGCCTATCCCGCCCAAGGTTGAGCCCGCCTGGGAACAAGGAGTGCTGCTATGAGCCTGTCGCCATTACCGCTTGAGGACCTGATGCCTCTCAGCCGTGCCAATGACCTGGTGCAACTGCTGGAGCGTTGGGTGGATCGCGGTTGGTTGCGCGCCCTGGACAAAGCCTTCGTCGGCTTCCTGCACGAACTTGATCCGGACGCTGACCCGCTGGTGCTGCTGGCCGCTGCGCTGACCAGCCATCAATTGGGCCATGGTCATGTTTGCCTCGACCTGTTCGAAACCCTCAAGGCGCCGGATTTCGCTTTGTCCTTGCCGCCTGAAGGCGACCAGCAAACCGGTGCCATGTTGCTGCCGTCGCAATTGCTTGATGGCCTCGACGGCGCCCATTGGTGCCAAGCGCTGGCCGCCAGCCATCTGGTCGCGTTGGCAATTGATGGCAGCGAGGCCGCCCAGCGTCGCCCATTGGTCCTGTCCGGCAAGCGCCTGTACCTGCGCCGCTACTGGACCTACGAGCGACGCATCGACACAGCCTTGCGGCTGCGTCTCGCCAGCCAGGAAAGTGTCGCCGCCGATTTGCCGCAGCGCCTGAACAACCTGTTCGACCAACCCCCGCCCGATGGCGTGATCGACTGGCAGAAAC
This sequence comes from Pseudomonas sp. EL_65y_Pfl1_R83, assembly GCF_963970695.1. Classification (NCBI taxonomy): domain Bacteria; kingdom Pseudomonadati; phylum Pseudomonadota; class Gammaproteobacteria; order Pseudomonadales; family Pseudomonadaceae; genus Pseudomonas; species Pseudomonas sp. EL_65y_Pfl1_R83. The sequence continues at coordinate 7,936 of NZ_CAXAQI010000012.1, forward strand.
TTGCCTGCGCGATGGCCACTCGCGGTGCATTCAGTATCGTCACTGGCGGCCCCGGCACTGGCAAGACCACCACCGTGGTGCGCCTGCTCGCGCTGTTGCAGGCGCCGGCGGTGGAAGCTGGCAGTCCATTGCGCATTCGCCTGGCTGCGCCCACCGGCAAGGCCGCTGCACGCCTCACCGAGTCCATCAGCCAGCAAGTGCTGTCGCTGAAAGTGCCGGACAACGTGAAGGAAAAAATCCCGACTCAGGTCACCACCGTTCACCGCTTGCTCGGCAGTCGCCCGGGCACGCGGCATTTTCGTCATCACATCGGCAACCGGTTGCCCTTGGATGTGCTGGTGGTGGACGAAGCCTCGATGATCGACCTGGAAATGATGGCCAACCTGCTCGACGCCCTGGCGCCCCATGCGCGTCTGGTATTGCTCGGTGACAAAGACCAACTCGCGTCGGTGGAAGCGGGCGCTGTTCTCGGTGATTTGTGCCGAGACGCCGAAGCCGGCTTTTATAACGCCCAGACCCGCCAATGGCTGCAAGCTGTCAGTGGCGAAGACCTCAGCACCAGTGGCCTGCAGGCAGACCTCGACGGCAACCATCCCCTGGCCCAGCAAGTGGTGATGCTGCGTTACTCGCGACGTTTTGGCGAAGGCAGTGGTATCGGCCAACTGGCGCGCTGGGTCAACCAGCAAAACGCTGAGGAAGCCCGCAAGCTGCTGACGGCACGCAGCCACAGTGACCTGTTCTGCCTCAGCCTGAAGGGCGAGCACGACCACGCCCTCGAGCGTCTGGTCCTGGACGGGCAGGGCAGCGACGGCGCCCAAGGTTACCGTTACTACCTCAACCTGCTGCAAAGCGCGCGTCCATCTCCCGACACCCCACGTGAAGCCCCCGCCTGGACCCACTGGGCGCAACAACTGCTGCAAGCCTTCGACGCTTTCCAACTGCTCTGCGCGGTCCGCAAAGGCCCTTGGGGTGTTGAAGGCCTGAATCTGCGCATCACCGCAGCCTTGCGCAAGGTGCGGCTGGTAGAGGGTGACGAGCAATGGTACGAAGGCCGCCCGGTGCTCATGACCCGCAACGATTACGGGCTGGGCTTGATGAACGGCGACATCGGCATCGCCCTCAAATTGCCCGAAAGCGATGGCGGCCCGCAGGTACTGCGCGTGGCCTTCCCACGTAACGATGGTCAGCGCGGCGTGCGCTTTGTGCTGCCCAGCCGTCTGAATGATGTGGAAACCGTGTACGCCATGACCGTGCATAAATCCCAGGGCTCTGAGTTCATCCACACGGTATTGATCCTGCCGGATGCGCTCAACCCGGTGCTCACCAAAGAACTGATCTACACCGGCATCACCCGGGCCAAGCGCTGGTTCAGCCTAATCGAACCGCGTGGTGGCGTGTTTGAAGAAGCGGTAAAGCGCAAGGTCAAGCGTCTGAGTGGGTTGATGCTTGAACTGGGGCACGAATCAGAAAAAGCTGACTGACAGGTCATGCAATATTTCTTATTAAGGCGTCTGATTTTTCTGAAAAAAGAGCGGGCCACGTGAAGACCCATTCCGCTGAGGGGTTCCACCACTGTGCTATCGTTGCGGCATGATCTGAAAAAAAACTGAGAGTGTCTCTGCATGAACATGGCTGTCTCGCCCACAGAGCGCAGTTTGAGCTGGAGACGCATGTTGCTGGTGGCGGCCCTGTGCGTGCTCGCACCACGCGCCTTCGCCCAGGCGCCCGAGCCCATTGACCTTGCCGCCCACCGTGCCCAAGCGGTCACCCAGGTGGTGCTCGGTATCCTCAGTTATGCGCGCTGGCCGGCTGAGCCTGCGCAATTGCGCCTGTGTATCGTCGGCCCGACCCAATACACCGACGACCTGGTCAAAGGCACCACCCAGGCCACCGGCCGTCCGGTCGTGGTGCAGCGCCTGCTGGCCAGCCATCCTGATATCGTCGACGCCTGCGATGCGGTGTACATCGGCAAACTCAGTGCCGACGAGCGCAGCCAGCTGTTTACATCATTGATCGGCCACCCGGTGCTTAGCATCAGCGAAGGCGGTGACCAGTGCACCGTGGGCAGCCTGTTCTGCCTGCGGGTGAGTGATGAGCAAGTGTCATTCGACGTCAATCTCGACTCCGTCGCCCGCAGTGGCGTACGTATTCACCCCAGCGTGCTGCAGTTGTCACGTCGCCGAGCGCCCGCGCCATGAAGGCCGATAAAGTGCGACCGACGCTGCGCTCGGTCATCGGCCGGGGGCACCTGATCCTGGCGCTGGTGGCGGTGATCCTGGCCAGTGTTTCCCTGACGCTGCTCGGCGTGCTGGCGCTGAGGGTCTACGCCGAACACAACCTGCACCTGATCGCGCGCTCTATCAGCTACACCGTTGAGGCGGCGGTGGTGTTCAACGACAGCGCGGCGGCCACCGAGGCCCTCAGCCTGATTGCCTCCACCGAAGAGGTGGCGCGGGCAGACGTCTTCGATATCAACGGCAGGTTGTTGGCGCAGTGGATACGTCCGGAAACGGGCATGCTTTCGCGAGTTGAATTGGCGCTGGCGCATACCTTGCTCGAACAACCCATCAGCCAGCCGATTCTGCATCAAGGGCGCGCCGTCGGCAGCGTTAATCTCACCGGTCACGGCGGTAGTCTGCTGCGGTTCCTGCTCAGCGGGCTGGCTGGAATTCTCATGTGCACCGCGCTCAGCGCGTGGGTCGCCCTGCACCTTGCGCGACGCTTGTTACGTGGCATCACAGGTCCCCTGCAAAGCCTTGCCGCCGTGGCCCATGCCGCTCGCAGCGAACGTGACTTCGACCGCCGCGTACCGCCGGCGCAAATCGCTGAGCTCGACAGCCTGGGCAGTGACTTCAATGCCTTGCTCGGCGAGATGGAAGCCTGGCAAAGCCACCTGCAGAGCGAAAACGAATTCCTCGCCCACCAGGCCAACCACGACAGCCTCACCGGTTTGCCCAACCGGGCGTTCTTCGAAGGCCGTCTGATTCGCGCTCTGCGCAGCGCCGCCAAGGCCAAAGAGCAAGTGGCGGTGCTCTACCTCGACAGCGACCGCTTCAAAGAGGTCAATGACAGCTTTGGTCATGCCGCCGGCGATGCCGTCCTCGTGGCCGTCGCCCAGCGTGTGCGTGCGCAATTGCGTGAAGATGACCTGGTAGCGCGACTGGGGGGGGATGAGTTCGCTGTCCTGCTGGCGCCGTTGCACAAGGTGGCAGACGCTAAGCGTATCGCCGACAAGATCATTGCCAGCATGGACCTGCCGATCCCCGTGCCCGGCAATACCGAGGTATTGACCTCCCTCAGTATCGGCATCGCCATCTACCCCGATCATGGTGCCACCCCCGGCACCCTGCTCAATGCGGCCGACGCGGCGATGTACCAGGCCAAGCGCCTGTCCTCGGGCGGCCAGCACACGGCGGAGTCGGAGCACGCCGCCGTCAATCTTCAACACAGGAGTTGACCCTTGTTCACCACCGCACGTTTTATGTTTATCACCCTGCTGATGGCACTGCTCGCCCTCGGCGGCTGTCAGACGCCCCCACCCAAAGGCCTGACCCCGGCGCAGGTCGCGGTCCTCAAGCAGCAAGGCTTTGAAATGACCGACGAAGGCTGGTCATTCGGCCTGTCCGGCAAAGTGCTGTTTGGCAGCGATGTCGAGACCCTCAACCAACCCAGCACCGACATCGTCCAGCGCATCGGCAAGGCCCTGCTTGGCGTAGGTATCGAACGCGTTCGTGTCGATGGCCACACCGATGCGTCTGGCAAGGAAACCTACAACCAACAACTGTCCCTGCGTCGTGCCAAAAGCGTGGCCACGGTGCTGACCGGCGTGGGCATGAAAGAAGAAAACATCCAGCTACGCGGCTTGGGCAGTAGCAAACCGGTAGCCTCCAATGACACCGCTGAAGGGCGCACCGAGAATCGGCGGGTGTCGATTGTTGTGATCGCGGATTGAGCCCGTCCCGCCGACCTCAATGTGAAACCCCATCAACTGTGGGAGCTGGCCGGCGATAGCGGTGTCTCAGTACTGGATGTACTGACGGACATACTGCCATCGCAGGCAAGCCAGCTCCCACAGTGGGTTTTGCGGTGCCTTGCTACAGCGTTCGCTTAGCGGCCCGGTGTCATCGCCTGCGTTGACGCACCATCACCGTATCTCAGCAAAGACCGTCAAGCATGTTTCCTGTAGGAGAAGTCTGCCATGACGAATCTTGATGGCTAGGCTGACGAGGTTTCGCTTTTTCGCAAAGGGTGGGCTTAGTTAAATGGCCGCTCGAACTAACCACCGTAAAGGACTGCGATGAGCATAAACGTCAGTAATTTCCGCCAGGAAGTTTCTAAAACTAGACTTTCAAACATTGCTTTTGAAGAGCTGTTGAGCGCAAGAGAGTTGTTCGAGTCTGAGCGTCAGGGAATTCGATTCGATACCAACGCCGCGCACATCAATCCTCTACAATTACCCGTCCTGAATAAGGAGCTAGATAGAATCCGAACCATGATCGATCATGAAAGCCATATCTTGATTCTTGATGGCTTTAAGGTCGACAAACTTTCGATTTTCAAGTCGCTGATATGGACATTTGGCTCTCTACTCGGTGTGCCAATGGTGCAGAACCATCTCGGTCATAAGGTGATTGAGGTTTATGACAGGGGCGGTAAGAGCATTGAGGACGGTGCGAGATACCATCAAACCCGCCAAGGTGCCTATGTGCACAACGATGGAGTGAGCGACCCGTTGCCTATCGATTACTTGATCCTGGCTTGCGGACAAAAAGCGCTTTTGGGAGGTGAGAGTATTCTGATTGATGCAAGCGCGGTATACGCGGAGCTGATGGCGTTTCCAGAAATATTGGAAGAGCTTAAGTGCGACTTCTTTTTTGAAAACCGCGGTATGTCAGATGAGGAACAGTTGTTCAAAGCACCTATTCTGAGCTTTTCCAATGAAGGTATTCCGCTGATCAGATACTTTCGCGTCTACATTGAGTCCGCTCACCTTAAAGCGGGAGTGCCATTAACAGCGGCCCAATCCCAGGCGCTAGACTTTCTGGACACCGCTCTCGATCAGTCATCGGTTCAGCATCGAGTGTTGCTGGAACCAGGGCAGGTACTCATTTCAGCCGATAACAAGTTTCTCCACACCCGCACGCACTTTATAGATATGAATACTCCACGTTGCGTGATTGATGATGCGAAGTCCTTGAACGATCTAAATCGCTACATGCTACGGATGTGGTTGCGCAAGCAGTGATGCCCCGATGCTCATAACTTACATCCCCCCACTATCCGCCATAAGCCGAACCCCATGGACAACTCCGATATCGCGATCACGCTGGTCCTGATCTCTGCCTTTATGCACGCCACTTGGAACGCCGTAGTCCGCGCCGGTAGCAGTCGCTTCATGACCTTGGCCATGGTGGATGGCACCGCGCTGGTGATATGCCTGTTGGCGTTGCCGCTTGTCAGTGTGCCCAGCCTGGAGGTAGGGGGTTATATCCTCGTCTCCGTGGTACTCAATACGGTCTATCGGTTATTTCTGATCAAAGCTTACGAAACGGGTGACTTCGGTCAGGTTTATCCGGTGATGCGTGGGGTACCGCCGGTATTTGTCGCATTGTTTTCCTACTTTCTGTTGCATGAACAGTTGTCACTGCTGGCGCTGGTGGGGGGGGCGCTGATATGTGTGGGAATTATCAGCCTGACCTTTGTGCGCAGGATGACGGCGCAGATGTTCAAGCCGATTCTGATGGCGGTGTGCGCTGGAGCATTTATCGCGTCTTACACGGTAGTGGACGCCAAAGGTGTAAGAGCCAGTGAGACGGTGCTGCAGTACATCATCTACCTGACGGTGTTCCAGAGTATTCCGATCCCACTGCTGGCGTTTTCCAAAGAGCGCTCGGCTTTGGCTCAAGCGATACGTGGGCATTGGCGAGTTGGCCTATTAGGCGGCGTTTTTTACTTGGCGTCCTACGCACTGGTGTTGTTTGCGTTGTCGCTGGACGCGGTGGCCAAGGTCTCAGCGCTGCGGGAAACCAGTGTTATTATCGGCGCCATTATTGCCGCGCTGTTCTTTCATGAACGGTTCGGTTGGCGACGGATGCTGTCGGCATTCGTCATTGTTAGCGGGATCATCTTGATCAAAGTGAGCACCTGATGGCTCAGCGTCCGCCTCCCACACCGATGCTTCAAGCGTTCGTCAGCGCTGCGCAAACCGGTAGTTTTGCGCGTGCGGCGTCTGAGCTTAACCTCACTGCCAGCGCCATTAGTCATCAAATTGCAGGCCTGGAGGAATGGTGGGGCGTGCAGTTGTTTGAGCGGCATTCACGCGGCGTCAAGCTGACCCAGGCGGGGCAAGCCTTGTTGCCGGTTACCGATGGTTTTTTCAAGGCGCTGGATGGGGTACTGCAATCTCTCAACCCCGGTAAATCCCGACCGTTGTACCTCTCATGCACGTCTTCTCTCTGTTCGACGTGGCTAATCCCCAGGATGCATGGGTCGCACACAGAGGCGTCGTTCAACCTTGATCTGGTGTTGACTAGCGCCGATATGAACAGCACCAGCCTGGAAGCTCATCAATACGATGTCGCGGTGGTGATGGGGTACGGCGAGTATCCGGATCACCATGTTGAACTGCTGATGTGCGACGCAGTATTTCCCGTTTGCTCGCCGGAATTTCTACGGTTGAAGGGGGATATTTCACTGGAGGATGTCGCCCGGTACCCGCTGATTCATCGAGTGGACGATCAGGTGTGTCCGGGGTGGGAAAGTTGGTTTGCGTTTCAAGGGCTGGCGGCACCTCCTTATCACCATGGGCCACGATTTCCGGATTCGAGCTTGGCGATCAGCCTGGCGGTGAAGGGCACAGGCATCGCACTGGGCAGGACTGCGTTGGTATACGACCAATTGGAAGACGGCGCGTTGGTTGCGTTGAAAAGCCCCGCGATGATGTCGCCAGCGGCGTACTACATCATTTGTCGAAACGGGCGGCAATTAGAGCCGGATATCGCTCGGCTGATTGAATGGCTCAAGACCAGAGCGAGTAAGTTTCTGCGCGAAGTTCGGGCTCGGTATCCGCAAATTGCCGGGGCTGGTGCGGTTTAAATGTAGGAAGGAGCAAGGCTCCTCCCGCATTCGAACGGTATTTGCTTATCGGCCCGGTGTCATCGCCTGCGTCAAGTCATCCACCACGGCCTTGCCCATTTCACACAGGTAATGCGCAGCCCATGCGTATTGCTCGCCGCGTACATCCATGGCGGCTTCCATCGCGAGTTTCTTGGAGTAAAAAAGTAGGGTGGAGGCGTGTTCCAAAGCTTCCTCAATCGGCATGCCGGAGTTGACGCGGAACAGGGTTTTTTCGTTTTCGCCGTAGTCGCCGAATGTGACTACGCCGAGGGTGGTGATGGAGGAACGCGGTGGGTCGGGGACGATTTTAGTCATGATTCATACCTGGGAGTTTTAGGAACCACCCATTCATGTCGCTAAACATGAAAGGGTGGCAGCTGTACGCAGGTTAGCGAACCGGACCCAGGACCCGGCAGACCCGAGGGTCTCCCACGCACAGCCGCCATAACACGAGAACGACGAGCACGAAGCTCTTGCCGTTGGAGGCTGTGTCCGGGTTCGGGTCGCTAAACCCGTTCGCTGATGTCAGCGAAGTACGGAGGCTAATGACTCGAACCCTACGGCACGATAGGCCGGAGATTCTCTAGGAAACGTCCTGCAAATTAAAGCGAATCGTCGTTGATGGCCCTTTAATCCGCGAACCTAATCTCCCGCGTCTCCCCCATCAACAACCCCTGATTCTGCTCCGTCACTTCCCTGATGTAATCCCACAACAACGTAATCCGCTTCAGCTTCCTCAAATCCTCCCGGCAATACATCCAGAACTGCCGCGTAATCGCAATCTGCTCCCCCAACACCGGCAGCAACCGCGGATCCTGCGCCGCCAGAAAGCACGGCAATATCGCCATCGACCGCCCCTGTTGCGCCGCCACGTACTGCGCGATCACGCTGGTACTGCGCAAACTGGCGCTGGCGCCGGGCACCACATTCGCCAGGTAAAGCAGTTCCGAACTGAACGCCAGGTCATCCACGTAGCTGATGAACGGATGCTCAGCCAAATCCGCCGGGCGTTGTATCGGCGGGTGTTGATCGAGGTATTCCTGGGTCGCGTACAGCTGCAGTTTGTAATCACACAGTTTGCAGCACACGTAGGGCCCGTGTTCCGGGCGCTCCAGGGCGATGACGATATCGGCTTCGCGCTTGGACAGGCTAATGAAGTGGGGCAGGGGCAGGATATCCACTGAGATCGCCGGGTAGGTGTCGACGAAGTGGCTCAATTGCGGGGTGACGAAAAAGCTGCCAAAGCCTTCGGTGCAGCCCATGCGCACATGGCCGGACAGTGCCACGCCGGAGCCGGACACCTGTTCGCAGGCCATATGCAGGGTGCTTTCGATGGACTCCGCATAGCCCAGTAAACGCTGGCCCTCGGGGGTGAGGACGAAACCGTTGGTCCGGGATTTTTCGAAGAGCAGGGTACCGAGTGACATTTCCAGCGAACTGATGCGCCGTGACACGGTGGTGTAGTCCACCGCCAGGCGCTTGGCGGCGACGCTGGCCTTGCGGGTGCGGGCCACTTCAAGGAAAAACTTCAGGTCATCCCAGTTCAGGGAGCCCAGTGACGTGATGTTTTTTTGCATATTGGTCCGGCTTTTATGTGCGTTCTTATTAGAGATTTGCACATCTATACTCCAAAAACAGTCCGAACGCCTCATTCTTCAAGGCGATTCAACGCCTTGGTTCTCTGCATAAATATAAGATTGGAGACCACATGAACGCATCTGCCGATATTTCCGTGCAACAGGTCAAGTTGCTGATCAACGGCGAGTGGGTCGAGTCCAAGACCACCGAATGGCAAGACATCGTCAACCCGGCCACCCAGCAGGTGCTGGCCAAAGTTCCGTTCGCCACGGCTGATGAAGTGAACGCCGCCATCGACGCCGCCCATCGCGCCTTCCAGACCTGGAAGCTGACGCCGATCGGCGCGCGCATGCGCATCATGCTCAAGCTGCAAGCCTTGATCCGCGAACATTCCAAGCGCATTGCGGTGGTCCTCAGCAACGAGCAGGGCAAGACCATTGCCGATGCCGAAGGCGACATTTTTCGTGGCCTGGAAGTGGTGGAACACGCCTGTTCCATCGGCACCCTGCAAATGGGCGAGTTCGCTGAAAACGTCGCCGGTGGCGTCGACACCTACACCCTGCGCCAGCCTATCGGCGTGTGCGCCGGTATTACGCCGTTCAACTTCCCGGCGATGATTCCACTGTGGATGTTCCCGATGGCGATTGCCTGCGGTAACACCTTCGTCCTCAAGCCTTCCGAGCAGGACCCGCTGTCGACCATGCTGCTGGTGGAGCTAGCGCTGGAGGCCGGGGTGCCTGCCGGCGTGCTCAACGTGGTGCACGGCGGTAAGGATGTGGTGGATGCGCTGTGCACCCATAAAGACATCAAGGCTGTGTCCTTCGTTGGTTCGACCGCCGTGGGCACTCACGTCTACGACCTGGCCGGCAAACACGGCAAGCGCGTGCAATCGATGATGGGCGCCAAGAATCACGCGGTGGTGCTGCCGGATGCCAACCGTGAACACACCCTCAACGCCCTGGTCGGCGCCGGTTTCGGCGCGGCAGGCCAGCGTTGCATGGCCACCTCGGTGGTGGTGCTGGTGGGCGCGTCGAAGCAGTGGCTGCCGGATCTCAAGGCGCTGGCGCAAAAGCTCAAGGTCAATGCCGGCAGCGAAGCCGGTACCGATGTCGGCCCGGTGATTTCCAAGCGCGCCAAGGCGCGAATCCTGGAACTGATCGAAAGCGGCGTGAAAGAAGGCGCCAAGCTGGAACTGGACGGCCGTGACATCAAGGTGCCGGGCTATGAGCAAGGCAACTTTGTCGGCCCGACCCTGTTCTCGGGCGTGACCACCGATATGCAAATCTACACCCAGGAAATTTTCGGGCCGGTACTTGTGGTGCTGGAAGTCGACACCCTGGATGAGGCCATCGCACTGGTCAACGCCAACCCGTTCGGCAACGGCACCGGCCTGTTCACCCAGAGCGGCGCGGCGGCGCGTAAGTTCCAGAGCGAAATCGATGTAGGCCAAGTCGGCATCAACATCCCGATTCCGGTGCCGGTGCCGTTCTTCAGTTTCACCGGTTCCCGTGGTTCCAAACTCGGCGACCTTGGCCCGTACGGCAAGCAAGTGGTGCAGTTCTACACCCAGACCAAAACCGTCACCAGCCGCTGGTTTGATGACGACACAGTCAACGATGGCGTCAACACCACCATCAACCTGCGCTGATTCGGGAGACGACCATGAAGATTGCATTTATCGGCTTGGGCAACATGGGCGCGCCCATGGCCCGCAACCTGATCAAGGCCGGCCACGCGTTGAACCTGTTCGACTTGAACCAGACGGTGCTCAAGGAACTGGCCGAGCTGGGCGGCGCTATCAGCGACTCACCGCGTGATGCGGCCAACGGCGCGGAGCTAGTGATCACGATGCTGCCCGCTGCTGCGCATGTGCGCAGCGTCTGGCTGAATGAAGACGGCGTGCTCGCCGGCATCGGCAAAGGCGTGCCGGCGGTGGACTGCAGCACCATCGACCCGCAAACCATCCGCGATGTGGCGGCTGCAGCGGCGAAGCAAGGCGTGGCCGTGGCTGACGCGCCAGTCTCTGGCGGCACGGGCGGCGCCCAGGCCGGTACGCTGACCTTCATGGTCGGCGCCAACCCTGAACTGTTCGCCACCCTGCAACCGGTGCTGGCGCAGATGGGCCGCAACATCGTGCATTGCGGCGACGTGGGCACCGGGCAAATCGCCAAAATCTGCAACAACCTGTTGCTGGGGATCAGCATGGTTGGCGTCAGCGAAGCCATGGCCCTAGGCGATGCCTTGGGTATCGACACGCAAGTGCTGGCGGGAATTATCAACAGCTCCACCGGGCGTTGCTGGAGTTCCGACACCTACAACCCATGGCCGGGCGTGATTGAAACCGCGCCGTCGTCCCGTGGCTACACCGGCGGGTTTGGTGCCGACTTGATGCTCAAGGATTTGGGCCTGGCCACTGAAGCGGCGCGCCAGGCCAAGCAGCCGGTGATCCTCGGCGCTGTGGCCCAGCAGTTGTATCAATCAATGAGCCAGCGTGGGGAAGGGGGCAAGGACTTCTCGGCGATTATCAACAGCTATCGCAAGCCCAAATAAGGTGCCGCTACGCGTAGTGAGCGGGCTTGCCCAGCGCGGGGCAAGCCCGCTCACTACAACAACTTCAAGCAAACACAAAATACTTACGCACCGTCTCGACCACTTCCCACGTCCCCTTCATCCCCGGTTCCACCACAAAGATATCCCCAGCTCGCAAATGAATCGGTTCCAGGCCTTCTGGTGTGATGATGCAGTAGCCTTCCTGGAAGTGGCAGTATTCCCACTTCACGTAGTCCACGTACCACTTGCCCGGTGTACAGATCCAGGTACCCATGATTTTGCTGCCGTCTTCGCTGGTGTAAGCGTTGAGGTTCACGGTGTGCGGGTCGCCTTCGAGCTTTTCCCATTTGCACGCGTCCAGGACCGGCAGGGGGTGGGTGTCGCGCAGTACGGTGATGGGCGTGGACATGATGACTCCAGGGCAGGGAATGGACAGATGAACCCTAAGGCCTCTGGCGTTGCGCCAGTGGTCTGAACTCGACATTGGGATGCTCAGAAGCGCAGGGGAATGCGATCCCTCTGGCACCCTGCGCTCCCACATTGGATCTTCAGTGGCTGATCCACCGTGCCGGAATGATATATCTAAGCGCCAATCCACCCATTCCTCGCAGTAAGTGCGAAAGATTTCCCGCTTCGCGCCAGAATTCGCAAGAAAATTCGCAGCAGGCCCTCGTATCATTCACCCCAGTAACCGCCGAGAGCCTTCAAATGAACCCAATAAAAACGTGGTGGGACATCAGCCCACCCTTGAGCACGGCGACCCCGACCTGGCCGGGCGATACGCCGTTCCAGGAAGAACGCGTGTGGCAGTTCGGCCCGGAGTGCCCGGTGAATGTCGGGCGCATTACCCTATCGCCGCACACCGGTGCCCATGTGGATGCACCGCTGCATTACAGCGCAGACGGCGCGCCGATTGGCGAGGTGTCGTTGGAGGTGTACATGGGGCCCTGCCGTGTGCTGCATTGCCTGGACAGCGTTGCGCTGGTGCAGCCGCATCAGCTGGAAGGCCGTGTGGATAACGTGCCGGAGCGTGTGTTGCTGCGCACTTATCCAAAAGCGCCACTCACCGAATGGGACTCGAACTTCACCGCCATTGCCCCGCAAACCATCGAGCTGCTGGCCAGCCTGGGTGTGCGTTTGATCGGTATCGACACCCCGTCCCTGGACCCGCAGCAGTCCAAGACCATGGATTCCCACAACGCCGTGTGCCGCCATGGCATGGCGATTCTGGAAGGCATCGTGCTCGATGACGTGCCGGAGGGCGACTATGAACTGATCGCGCTGCCGCTGCGTTTCGCCAACCTCGACGCCAGCCCGGTCCGCGCCATTCTCCGTCCGCTCAAGGAGCCCACGCGATGAGCCAATGTCCTTTCTCGCCTGATTACCAACCCCCGGAAGAATGGCATAACGCCGAACTGAATTTTTCCGAGTCCATGAGCTACGGCGATTACCTGGACCTGGGCAAAGTCCTCAGCGCCCAGCATCCGCTGTCGCCGGACCACAATGAAATGCTCTTCATCATCCAGCACCAGACCTCTGAGTTGTGGATGAAACTGATGCTCCACGAACTCAAGGCCGCCCGCGAGCACGTGCGCCTGGGCGAGTTGCCGCCGGCGTTCAAGATGCTGGCGCGGGTCTCACGGATCTTTGATCAATTGGTGCACGCCTGGGCGGTGCTGGCGACGATGACGCCATCGGAGTACAAAGCCATTCGGCCGTTCCTCGGGCAGTCGTCTGGGTTCCAGTCGTTCCAGTACCGTGAGATCGAATTTATCCTCGGCAATAAAAGCGCGGCGCTGTTGCGGCCCCACGCCCATCGGCCGGAGCTGTTGAATCAGTTGAAAGTGGCGATTGCTACGCCGTCGCTGTATGACGAAGCGATCAACCTGATGGTCAAGGCAGGTTTGGCGATTGACCCGAAACGTGCCGAGCGCGACCCGACGGCGGCGACGGTTCACGATGAATCCGTGGAGGCCGCGTGGCGCGAGGTGTATCGCGATCCAAGCCGGTACTGGGATTTGTATCAGTTGGCCGAGAAATTTATCGACCTGGAGGATTCGTTCCGTCAGTGGCGCTTCCGCCATGTGACCACGGTGGAGCGGATTATCGGCTTCCAGCCGGGTACTGGCGGCACCGAAGGCGTGGGCTATTTGCGCAAGATGCTCGATACCGTGCTGTTCCCCGAACTCTGGCGAGTTCGCTCCACGCTGTAAACAAAAAGCCCCGGATCACCGGGGCTCTTCATTTGGCATGCACTCAAAATTGTGGGAGCGGGCTTGCCCGCTCCCACAGGGGTTATTGCATCACGGCTACTTTCGCGTTTTTCATCCGCAACCGGTAGGCAATGTAGATAATCCCCACCCATACCGGCATCGCATACACCGACTCGCGAATACCCGGGATCGCCAGCATCACGCTGATGATCATCAGCATGAACGCCAGGCACAGGTAGTTGCTGAACGGGAACCAGAAGGTCTTGAACGACGGCGTCACGCCTTGCTCGCCCATGGCCTTACGGAACTTGATATGGGTGATGCTGATCAACGCCCAGTTGATCATCAGCGAGGCGACCACCAGCGCAAACAGCAACTCCAGCGCACTCTGCGGCGCGACGTAGTTGACCACCACGCACAGCATCGTCACCAGTGCCGAAATCGCCAGCGCCCGCAGCGGCACGCCTTGCTTGTTGAGTTTCATCAACGCTTTTGGCGCATCGCCTTGCTCGGCCAGGCCGAACAGCATGCGACTGTTGCAGTACACGCCGCTGTTGTATACCGACAGCGCCGCGGTCAGCACCACGAAGTTGAGGATGTGCGCAGCGGTGTCGTTGCCGATCAGCGAGAAGATCTGCACAAACGGGCTGCCGCTGTAGGGATCGCCCGACGCGCCGAGGGTTTGCAACAGTTGGTCCCACGGGTACAGCGACAGCAGCACGGTGAGCGCGCCGACGTAGAAGATCAGGATCCGGTAGACGACCTGGTTGATCGCTTTCGGGATCACTTTGCGCGGCTCGCTGGCCTCGGCGGCGGTGATACCCACCAGCTCCAGGCCACCAAACGAGAACATGATGAATGCCATGGACATCAACAGCCCCATGCCGCCATTCGGGAAGAACCCGCCGTGGCTCCACAGGTTGCTGACGGACGCTTGCGGGCCGCCGGTACCGCTGAACAGCAGGTAGCAGCCGAGCACGATCATGCCGACAATTGCCACCACCTTGATGATCGCGAACCAGAACTCGGTCTCACCGAAGAACTTCACGTTCAGGGTGTTGATCAGGTTCACCGCGACAAAGAACACCAGCGCACTGACCCAGGTCGGGATCTCTGGCCACCAGAACTGGATGTACTTGCCCACGGCCGTCAGTTCGGCCATGCCCACCAGCACGTAGAGTACCCAGTAGTTCCAGCCCGCCAGGAAGCCTGCGTAACCGCCCCAGTATTTGTGGGCGAAGTGGCTGAAGGACCCGGCCACCGGCTCTTCGACGATCATTTCACCGAGCTGGCGCATGATCAGGAACGCGATAAAACCGGCAATCGCGTAACCGAGGATCATCGACGGCCCCGCCGACTTGAGCACCCCGGCCGAGCCGAGGAACAACCCCGTGCCGATCGCCCCTCCCAAGGCGATCAGCTGAATGTGCCGGTTCTTCAGGCCACGCTTGAGGCCTACCGGGTTAACCATGTCATCCGCCATTAACATTCCCTTCTACTTGTTTTTCTCAGGGTTGATTGCACGCAGCACCAACCCCTCAGAAGTGCTGAGGGGTCAGATATTACTCTGCGTAAACTTTTCGTAATACAGCTGAACGCCATCAAGTGCCTGATCCGCCAGCCATTGTTGGATGGACTCGACCATTGGAGGGGGGCCGCACAGGTACATATCCGCCGATCTGTCCCGCAATTCAGCCAAGTCGAAATGCTCGGTGAGGTAGCCCCGTTTGCCGGGCCATTCATCTGACGGGGCACTCAATACTTCGGTGTAGCGAAAATCAGCGATTTTTGTGGCATAACCTTGGATGCGTGCCACCTCACATAAGTCTTCGGCGCCGCGCACGCCGTAGTACAGGTGCACGGGCTGGTTGCAGCCATTGGCAGCCAGTTCATCCAGCATCCCCAGCAAGGCCGAAAGCCCGGTTCCACCCGCCACCAGCACCAGCGGTTGGGTGACGTGGCGCAGGTAGAAGGCACCGAGTGGCGCTTCCATCAACAGCTCATCGCCCACCTGGCAGCGCTCGCGGATGTAGTTGCTCATCACCCCATCGGGCAACAGGCGGATCAGAAACTGCAGTTGATTGCCCGCAAGGTTGGCGAAGGAGTAAGACCGCCAACGGTCCGTGCCAGGCACCGACAGGCGTGCGTATTGACCCGGCAGAAAATCCAGCGCCTGATCCAACTGCACCTGCAGGATCGCCGTACTCGCCGACACCTGCTGCACCGCGCTCACCGTGCCTCGCACCTGCACCGGACCGGGCGCATTGCACAGGCTTGAATCAAAGTCGAAATAGAACGTTGCGTCGGACTTCACCCGCGTCTGGCAACTGAGCATCTTGCGCTGTTGCAGATCGAGGCTCGACAGCGCTTCTTCGTCCACATAATCCTGGCTGTAATCGCCTGACTCGCAACGACCCTGGCAGGTGCCGCACACGCCTTCGCGACAGTCCAGAGGGATTTTGATGCCGTTGCGCAGTGCTGCGTCCAGCAGGATTTCATGGGTGCCTACCGGGAAAAACAGAGTCTTGCCATCGGCAAAACTGAAGGCCACTTTGTGATTCATCTGATTGCTCTCCAAACACCCCGTAGCAGCTGTGGAGGTGTTCACAGGTGATAGAAGTCCAGCACCGAGTTGATGGTGTCGTTGAGCAGCAACGCGTGCTTGCGCGTAATCAACCAACTGTCGCCATGGGGCTTGAGGCTGTAGGTGGCATGCCCGTAAAACTGCTCCGAAGTGGCCAACCGACAAAACAACGTGTGCCAGTTCAGCCGCACTTCCAGCATGCCATCCGCCTGCTCGGCGATGCGTACGTTGTTGATCAGGTGAACGGTACGCGGCATGGGTGTCGCCGACGCGGCTTTGCCCGTGCGCAACCGGAACACGCGGTCTTCCAGGCCCGAACGGTTGGCGTAATAGATCAACGACATCTCGCGCTTGGGGTCGCGGGTGTAGACGTGTTCCGAGTCCCATTGCGGCAGGTGGAATTCACTCTGCGGATCGAACAGTTGCACATAGGCATCCCAGTCCTGGGCGTCGCACAGCTCGGATTTGCGGTAGAAAAACTGCTCTATCTGGTATTGCAGGTGCGCGTTCATCATTCCACCTCCCGCAGTTTCAGCGCTTGCCGGTCCAGGCCATCCAACAGAAATCGCTGCCAGTTGCGGTGCTGGTTCACGTAGAGGCCTTCGTGGGTGAACTCGGTGCCGGTCATGGCCGGCTGGATGCCGATGGCTTCGCTGTTGGGCGTTGGGCCGCTTTCCCAGCGATGGCTGCCGCGCGAGATATCGCTCCAGCGCTCCAGCCGGCCCTGGAAACCGCGCTGGGCTTCGCGAAACTCCACCAGGTCGTCCGGCGTGCCCATGCCCGAAACGTTGAAAAAATCTTCAAACTGACGAATACGGTTTTCGCGGTCGGCGTCGGATTCGTTTTTCACCCCCAGGCACTGGCTGATAATTTCGGTCTTGTTCCACGCCACCGGCCGGATAATGCGCAGTTGCGAGCTGATCTGGTCGAGGAAGAACAGGCTCGGGTAGATGTTCAGGTTGCGCAGGCGGTGCATCATCCACTCGGCCTTTTGCTGGCCGTGCTCTTCGACCAGGCGCGGCATGATGGTGGCGTAGCCGGAACGTACGCTGGGGTTGGGCATGTCACTGAACAGCAGGCTGTGGCCGTTGTTGAAGGCGAACCAACCGTCGTCGGTATTCGCGTCGCCGGCGCCGAGTTTGCTGTAGTCCAGAGTGGTGCCGGACGGGCTGCCGTTCTCGGTATTCACCTGTTGGCGGTGCTGCACCGTGGCCACGTAGTTGTAGTGCACGGTGCTGACGTGATAACCGTCCAGGCCGTTTTCGTTCTGCAATTTCCAGTTGCCATCGTAGGTGTAGGCGGACTTGCCCCGCAGCACTTCCAGCTCACCGGTGGCGGACTGGGCGACCATCATGTCGAAAAACACGTTCGCATCGCCGAGGAAGTCTTCCAGGCTGTCCGTGCCGTTCACGTCCAGGCTGATAAACACGAACCCTTTGTAGCTTTCGATGCGGGCTTTTTTCAGGCCGCGTGTGGCTTTGTCGAAACCTTCCGGGTATTCCCCTGGCGCCTTGACCTTCACCAACCGGCCATCGCTCTTGTAGCACCAGGCGTGGAATGGGCAGGTGAATGTCGACTGATTACCTTTGCCGACTCGCGTCAACGTGGTGCCGCGATGCTGGCAGGCGTTGATCAGCGCGTTGAGCTGGCCGTCGCCATCGCGGGTGATGATCATTGGCTGGCGCCCGGCACGCATCGTCACGAAGTCGTGGTTGTTCGCCAGTTCGCTTTCGTGGCAGGCGTAGATCCAGTTTTTCTCGAAGATCAGTTCCATCTCCAGGTCGAACAGTTCCGGTTCAGTGAACATGTCGCGGGCGATGCGGAACACTTCATCTGCCGGGCGAAAATCCAGGCAACTGTCGATAAAGCTTTTCCATTGCTCGACGCTTCTTGCACCACTCATGGGAGGCACCTTTTTGATTGGGGCTAAACGGTGGTTCATTAGAGGCAGCGGGGCAGGGCGCGGGCTATCCACTTAATGGGGGAACCTGAGCCGGATAATTGGGCAGCAAATACCCAACCCGGTGCAGGCCGGTGACGGGATGCGCTACTGTCTGGCAGGGCAAGAGGCGAAAAAAGCCGGCTACTTATCCACATAGTCGACCGTTGCTATCCATCGGGTTGCGATACGGCAGGTGTGGCTTGGAACTTGCCTTGATCGACAGGACGCGCCGTCAGAGCGCGCAAATGCCTAACCGCCGTGGGTGCACCCTGATGAGCAGCCAAACGATTCAACGCTTCGACCTGGAAGGCGCCCGCAGCTGGATGTCCGGCATCTGCGGGCCCCATCGCCTGGCCACCGCCACGCCCGAACGCCTGCGTTTTCATCACAGCGCCAACGTGTTCAAGTCGCGCGCCACTACCTTGGGCATGATCGAATACGGCACCGACGTGACCATCGACATCGAAGACGCCGAGCACTTCAGCAGCTATAGCCTGAGCCTGCCGCTGGTGGGCGAGCAGGAATTGAGCAAGAACGGCGAGCGCCTGAGTTCCAACCGTGACCAAGGGGTGATCATCTCGCCTAACGAGCACCAGGTGCTGGCCATTTCCGGTGACTGTCGCAAGTTGCAGGTGGTGATCACGCGCGCAGCGATGAGCGAGTCCCTGGAAGGGTTGCTGCATCGGCCGATTGAGGCGCCGTTGCGCTTTGAGTCGTTGATGGACGCGGTGGATGGCGCTTCAGCGTCGTGGTGGCGCATGGTGCGTTACTTCATTGCGGAGCTGGAACACGGCAGCGAGTTGTATGAGCAGGCTGCGTTCACCCGCGACCTGGAAAGTTCGTTGATTAAGGGCCTGATCCTGGCCCAGCCGAACAATTACTCCGAAGAACTGCGCGACGTATTGGGCGTGAAACTGCCGCACTACCTGATCCGTGCGCGCCAGTACATCCACGACAACGCTCGCGAAGCCGTGCATCTGGAAGACCTCGAAGCGGCCGCAGGGGTGTCGCGGTTCAAGCTGTTCGATGCGTTTCGTAAGTATTTCGCACTGTCGCCGATGGCTTATTTGAAGAAGTACCGACTGAGTTCGGTTCGCCAGGAAATCCTTGAGCATGGCTCCACTCGCACCATTTCCGAAATCGCTCTAGGTTGGGGGTTTACTCATCTGGGCCGGTTTTCAGCCGAATACCGAAAACTGTTCGACGAGTCCCCCAGCCAGACCCAGCAGCGCAAGCGCATGCGCAGTATCTGAAGACAATGAACATCAAACTGTGGCTTGCCTGCTCCCACATTGGATTCTCAGTGTTTGGGAGGCTCAGATCAGTTCTTCCACCAGGTGCAGGCAATGATTCAGCCCCGGCGACTGATCATTCACCCGTCGGCTGAGGATGATCGGCGACGTCGCCGTGGCTTCCACAATCGGCGTGTAGCCAATATCCGCCCGGTGCAGCACCTGCACCGAAGCCGGCACCAACGTCACCCCCATCCCGGCCCCGACCAGCCCGATAGCGGTCTGCAGTTCGTTGGTCCACTGCGCCACTTTGAGGCTCAGGCCATGGGCGTCGAACAGCGCAATCACATGGTCGGCATAGCTGGGGCGCGGGTTGCCGGGGTAAAGCACAAACGGCTCGGCGGCGAGTTGAGTGAGGGTGGCGGGCGCGCCCAGCAAGGGGTGACCGGCGGGCAACACGGCGACCAGCCGGTCCTGCACCAGCACACGCTGGACGATGGCCGGATCGTCGATACGAATCCGCCCGAACCCCACATCAATCCGCCCAGCCTTGAGCGCCTCGACCTGCTGCAAGGTGGTCATCTCCGACAGCCCCAATTCCAGCTCCAGCGCCTCGTGACTGCGCAATCGCCGAATCAATTCAGGCAGCACGCCGTACAAGGTCGAGGGTGCAAAACCGATACCCAGCCAGGTCTTTTCACCCTGGCCGATGCGGCGCGTGTTGTCGCAGACTTTGTTCAGTTGCTCCAGCAGCACATTGGCGTGCTCATAGAAGAACCGCCCGGCCTCGGTCAGCCGCAGCGGCCGGCCACGCTCCAGCAAAATCACGCCCAGCTCATCCTCCAATTGCTGGATCTGCCGACTCAACGGCGGCTGAGCGATGTGCAGACGTTCGGCGGCGCGGGTGAAGTTCAGGGTTTCTCCCAGCACCTGGAAATAGCGCAAGTGACGCAGTTCCATGACGGCTCCTTTCATACCTTTGGGGTATTGGTCGAGACTAATTCTATATTGGAAGCCTCGAAAGATGCGGAACAGAATCGGCTCAACTCTAAAAATAACCCAACGGGTATAGCCATGCCGATTTGCGCCATTGAGTCGATCGACACTGTCATCGTCGACCTCCCCACTATTCGCCCGCACAAGTTGGCGATGCACACGATGCAAAACCAGACGCTGGTGATCATCCGCCTGCGCTGCGCCGACGGCATCGAAGGCATCGGCGAAGCCACTACCATTGGCGGCCTGAGCTACGGCAATGAAAGCCCCGACAGCATTAAGGTCAACATCGACCGCCATTTCGCACCGCTGTTGATTGGCCAGGACGCGAGCAATATCAACGCGGCCATGTTGCGCCTGGAGCGCAACATTCGCGGCAACACCTTTGCCAAGTCCGGTATCGAAAGCGCCTTGCTCGACGCGCTGGGCAAACGCCAGAACCTGCCGGTCAGCGAGTTGCTCGGCGGCCGTGTGCGTGACGCGTTGCCGGTGGCCTGGACCCTGGCCAGCGGCAACACCGAAAAGGACATTGCCGAGGCAGAAAAGATGCTCGACCTGCGCCGCCACCGCATCTTCAAATTGAAGATTGGTGCGGGCGAAGTCAGCCATGACCTGGCCCATGTGATCGCGATCAAAAAGGCCCTTGGCGAGCGTGCCAGTGTGCGTGTCGACGTCAACCAGGCGTGGGATGAAGCCGTGGCACTGCGGGCATGCAAGGTGCTCGGCGACAACGGGATCGACCTGATCGAACAACCGATCTCACGCAATAACCGTGGCGGCATGGCGCGGCTCAACCTGTCGAGCCCGGCGCCGATCATGGCCGATGAGTCCATTGAGTGTGTCGAGGATGCCTTCAACCTGGCCCGCGAAGGCGCGGCGTCGGTGTTCGCCCTCAAAATCGCCAAGAACGGCGGCCCCCGTGCGGTGTTGCGCACTGCTGCGATTGCCGAGGCGGCGGGTATTGGCCTGTACGGCGGTACCATGCTCGAGGGCGGTATCGGCACCCTGGCTTCTGCACATGCCTTTCTCACGCTGAACAAACTGGCGTGGGACACCGAACTGTTTGGTCCGTTGCTGCTGACCGAAGACATCCTCACCGAGCCACCGGTTTATCGCGATTTTCAGCTGCATGTCTCCAACGCACCGGGCCTGGGCCTGGCCATTGATGAGGAGCGCCTGGCGTTCTTCCGTCGTGACAAACACTAAGAGGCGTCTGCCATGTTGTTCCACGTAAAAATGACCGTGAACCTGCCCGTCGACATGAACCCCGAACGTGCAGCCAGCCTCAAGGCCGATGAGAAAGCCTTGGCGCAACGCCTGCAACAAGACGGCAAATGGCGCCACCTGTGGCGCATCGCCGGGCACTACGCCAACTACAGCGTGTTTGACGTCGACAGTGTGCAGGAACTGCACGACCTGCTGATGCAACTGCCGCTTTACCCCTACATGGCTATCGAAGTGAATGCGTTGTGCCGGCACCCGTCGTCGATCCATGAGGATGACCGCTAGGTCGATTTTCAAACTAATAACTACAAGATGAGGAATGCACCATGTCCATCCGACTGTCCCAGACTGCCCATGCCCAACAGTTTCTCGAAGAAGCCAGCGGCAACCTTAACGACCGCGGCAATCCGCGCACTAAATCGCTGATCTACCGGATCCTGCGTGACGCCGTGAACATCATCGAAGACCTGGAGGTGACCCCGGAAGAGTTCTGGAAGGCCGTCAACTACCTCAACGAACTGGGCAAAAACCAGGAAGCCGGTTTACTTGCCGCCGGGTTGGGCCTGGAACATTACCTGGACCTGTTGATGGACGCCGCCGATGAAGAGGCCGGCAAGTCCGGCGGTACCCCGCGCACCATCGAAGGCCCGTTGTACGTGGCCGGGGCGCCGTTGTCGAAGTACGAGGCACGGCTGGATGATGGCAAGGATGATGCGGTGCCGCTGTTCATGCGCGGGCAGGTGCGTGACATCGATGGCAAGCCGGTGGCGGGGGCGATTGTGGATGTGTGGCAGGCCAACACCGCGGGTACGTATTCGTGGTTCGACCCGACGCAATCCGAATTCAACCTGCGCCGTCGCATCGAGACCGATGCCCAGGGCAACTACCGTTTTCGCAGCATCGTGCCGTCGGGTTACGGTTGCCCGCCGAGCGGGCCGACCCAGCAACTGCTCGATCAACTCGGGCGTCACGGACAGCGGCCGGCGCATATCCACTTCTTTATCTCGGCGCCGGGGCATCGGCACCTGACCACGCAGATCAACCTGTCGGACGACCCGTACCTGCATGATGATTTTGCCTATGCCACGCGGGATGAATTGATTGCGCAGATTCGCTTCAGTGACGACCCGCAGCTGGCGCGCGGGTTTGGCGTGGAGGGTCGGTTTGCGCAGATTGATTTTGACTTTGAATTGCACGTGGCTGACGCGCCGGTAGAGCAAAAACGCATGCAACGCGTACGCGCTTTGGAAGATTAAACGCGGTTAAAAATGTGGGCTTGCTCGCGAATGCGGTATCTCAGTCAATATATTCGGCGACTGATACACCGCATTCGCGAGCAAGCCCCCTTGGGTTCTGGGGTGTTACGGTTATTTGCGGATGACCAGATCCAGCACCTCATCCCGATCCTTGATCTTCTGCAACACAATCTCCGAACGGATATCCATCACCCCCGCCGTGCGGTTCAAGTGGTTCACGATAAAGTCGGAAAAATGCTTCAGATTCCTCGCCTGCACGCGCAGCACATAGTTGCTGGCACCCGTGATCACATAGGCACTGGCGACTTCCGGCCAGCCCTGCACCTTCTTGATAAACGTCTCATGCCAATCTTCCACGTCCTGGCGCAACGACAGGTGGACGATGGCTTCCAGCTCGATTCCCAATTGCTCGGCATTCAGCACTGCGCGATAGCCGCTGACGATTCCCTCACTCTCCAACAGGCGCAAACGGCGTAGGCAGGCGGAAGGCGACAATGCAACTTTTTCCGCCAGCTCCTGGTTGCTGATACGACCATCCTGTTGCAGGAAATGCAGGAGGCGCAGGTCGGTGGCGTCAAGAATCATGGTTAGAATAAATCCGCGTGTTTGGGGGTTAAATTCGAATTTCCTACAGCTTAATTAGCCTGTTACCCACCACTTTGCACGAAAATTCTCTAAAACTTCGTTCATTATTTGGTCCATTCTCACTTATAAAAGCCAGGACAACCCATGACCACTCGAAGCCATTGCCAAGCCCTCGATGCCCAGGATTCGCTGGCAGCGTTGCGTCGTCAGTTCGCCTTGCCTGAGGGCGTGATCTACCTCGATGGCAACTCCCTCGGCGCGCGTCCGGTGGCGGCGCTGGCGCGGGCGCAGGCGGTGATTGCCGAAGAATGGGGCAATGGCCTGATTCGCAGCTGGAACAGCGCCGGTTGGGCGGACTTGTCCCAGCGCCTGGGCAACCGCCTGGCGCCGCTGATGGGTGCGCATGACGGCGAAGTGGTGATCACCGATACCACCTCGATCAACCTGTTCAAGGTGCTCAGCGCGGCGTTGACTGTGCAACGTCAACGCCAGCCTCATCGCAAAGTGATCGTCAGCGAAGCGAGCAACTTTCCTACCGATTTGTACATTGCCGAGGGCCTGGCCGAGCTGCTGCAGCAAGGTTATTCCCTGCGCCTGGTAAACAGCCCGGACGAATTGCCCCAGGCCATCGATGAGGACGTGGCGGTGGTGATGCTTACCCACGTCAACTACAAAACCGGCTACATGTACGACATGCAGTCGCTGACCGCCCTGAGCCATGAATGTGGCGCGTTGAGTATCTGGGACCTGGCGCATTCGGCAGGTGCCGTGCCCATCGACCTGCATCAGGCGGGTGCCGACTATGCGATTGGCTGCACCTACAAATACCTTAACGGTGGCCCGGGCTCCCAGGCGTTTGTGTGGGTCAACCCGGCGTTGGTGGATGTGGTGCGTCAGCCGTTGTCCGGCTGGTTCGGGCACAACCGCCAGTTCGCCATGGAGTCGACTTACGCACCGAGCGCAGGCATCGCGCGTTACTTGTGCGGCACCCAGCCGATTACCTCGCTGGCCATGGTGGAATGCGGCCTGGAGATTTTTGCCCAGACCGACATGGCGAGTCTGCGCAGCAAATCCCTGGCCCTGACTGACCTGTTTATTGCCCTGGTCGAGGCCCGTTGCGGCGCCCACGGTCTGGAACTGATCACCCCGCGTGAGCACGCCAGGCGCGGCAGTCATGTGAGCTTTGAACACCCCGAAGGCTACGCGGTGATCCAGGCCTTGATCGCCCGTGGAGTGATCGGCGATTACCGAGAACCGCGCATCAT
Source organism: Pseudomonas sp. EL_65y_Pfl1_R83 (assembly GCF_963970695.1). Lineage (NCBI taxonomy): Bacteria > Pseudomonadati > Pseudomonadota > Gammaproteobacteria > Pseudomonadales > Pseudomonadaceae > Pseudomonas > Pseudomonas sp. EL_65y_Pfl1_R83. The sequence goes on from NZ_CAXAQI010000012.1 coordinate 32,477, forward strand.
GCGCTTTGGTTTTACCCCGCTGTACACCAGCTTTACCGAGGTATTCGATGCGGTGGAAATCCTCGGCGACATCCTCGACAACCACACCTGGGACCAGCCGCAATACAAAGTCCGAAACAGCGTCACTTAAGCACAACCCAAATCCAATGTGGGAGCTGGCTTGCCTGCGAAGACGGTAGTGAATTCACCATCGCCATCGCAGGCAAGCCAGCTCCCACAGGGTTCAGCGCCAGCAACAACCCTCACAATAATAAAGGGGCACACCACGTGACCACGCCAGACAACGGCTTTGCAGAGATCACCCACCGCGAGCTGGGCCTGCGGCGCCAGCTCACTTGCGGCCAGATGAGCATGATCGCCATCGGTGGCGCCATCGGCACCGGGCTGTTCATGGGCAGCGCCTACGCCATCGGTTATGCCGGGCCCAGTGTGCTGGTGAGCTACGCCATTGGTGCGTTGATCACCTTGCTGTTGATGGGCTGTCTGGCGGAAATGACCGTGGCGCATTCCACCTCGGGCTCCTTTGGCGCCTACGCCGAGTTCTATATCAGCCCGCTGGCGGGCTTTCTGGTGCGGTATGCCTACTGGGCAGCGATAGTACTGGCGGTGGGGGCCGAGGTCACGGCTGTGGCGATGTACATGAAGTACTGGTTCGCCAACGTACCGGAATGGGTGTGGATCGTGTCGTTTTCCAGCGTGTTGATTGTGCTCAATGCGATCAGCGTGAAGACCTTCGGCAACTTCGAATACTGGTTCTCGACGATCAAAATCAGCGCGATCGTCGGCTTCATTATTCTCGCGGTGTACGTAGTATTCGGCTCCGGTAACCCGGACTACGGGGTGCAGAACTACACCGCCCATGACGGCTTTTTTCCCCATGGCTTGAGCGGCATGTGGATCGCGGTGATCGTGTCGATCTTCAGCTACTTGAGCGTGGAGATGATCGCGGTGGCCGCCGGTGAAGCGGCGGACCCGCAACAAGCAGTGAAGAAAGCGTTCCGCGCCACCATCGTGCGCCTCGTGGTGTTTTACCTGCTGACCCTGGCGCTGATGCTGGCCATCGTGCCGTGGAACCAGGCCGGGCAAACCCAGAGCCCATTCGTCACAGTGATGCAGACCATCGGCATTCCCGGCGCCACGGGGGTAATGAATTTTGTGATCCTGATTGCGGCGCTGTCGGCCATGAACAGCCAGCTCTACATCACCACGCGCATGATGTTCAGTTTGTCCCGCGCCGGCTTTGCGCCCAAGTCCATGGGCGCCTTGAGTAAGAGCGGCATTCCGTTGAACGCGTTGTTGCTGTCCAGCTCGGGCATCGCCCTGGCGACGTTGCTCAATGTGGTGTACCCGGAAAGCTCGTTCACCCTGATGATGGCGATTTCGATGTTTGGCGCGATCTTCACCTGGTTCATGATCTTCCTCACGCACCTGTTTTTCCGGCGCTATCGCACGCGTCACGGCGGGCCGACGTTATCCTTCCAGATGCGGCTGTTCCCGTACAGCACCCTGCTGGGGCTGGTGCTGATGGGCGCGGTGATGATCACCACCTATTTCACCGAGGCGTTCAAGATGACGTTGGTGTTTGGTGTGCCGTTTCTATTGATTCTGTCGGCGGTTTACTACGGGTTTTTCCGCAAAGGCAGGGCCAAGGCGTCGAACAAGGCTTTGGCGTAGCCCGGCAGCTGTTCGAACGAGCGCGCACATAGCAGCAGCTTTCGGCAGGCCCAATCCTCTTGCAACGGTTGGGCCTTGAAGCGACGTTCCGGCTGCCCACGCTCCAGTGCGGCCTGGGGCACGATACCCAGGCCGGCGCCACCGGCGACCATGCGAATGACGCCATCAAAACCCTCGGCACGGATGCGCGTCTGCAAGCGAAAGCCTGCGTGCAGCGCCTGTTCTTCCAGGTACACCGACAGCGCGCTGTTGGCGGCGAGGCCTACGTAGTCGTGTTGCAGGCTGTCGATGAAGCTCACGTGTTGCGTCGTCAGTGGATGATCCAGCGGCATGATCAGCGCCAGCGGATCGTCACGAAACGCCAGGGTCTGCAGGCCGTGGGTGTCTACGGCGTCGGAAATGATCCCAAGGTCCGCCGTGCCCTGACGCAAGGCCTGGGTAATGCGCAGGCTCGGAAGCTCTTGCAGGTCGATATCGAGGTTGGGGTGCTCGCGCAAAAAGTCCGCCAGCAACTCGGGTAAGTATTCGCTGAGGGCGGTGCTGTTCAAACGCGTATTTTTCATCGGCATGGCGCTATTGGGCGGTCACTTGCTGATCAGTGGTTAAAGGCGCAACAGTTCAATCTCTCGGTGTAAGCTGCTGCGAACGGATAAGAGAGAACGACGTGTGAAAGCCCGATCCGATGAGCTACAGATCTTCGTCAGCGTGATTGAGTGCGGTTCGATTTCCGCCGCCGCCGAACAGGTCGGGTATACGCCCTCGGCGGTCAGCCGCACCTTGTCGCGCCTGGAAGCCAAGCTCGACACCACGCTGATCAACCGCACCACGCGGCGCATGGACCTGACCGAGGAGGGCAAGTACTTCTTCGAGCAGGCCAAGGTGATCCTGGCGCAGATGGATGAGCTGGAGGAACGCCTGTCGTCGCGCCAGAAAAAGCCCGCCGGGCGTCTGCGCATCAATGCCGCCGTGCCGTTCATGCTGCATGGCATCGTGCCGTACATCGCCGAGTTTCGCAGCCTCTACCCACAGATCCAGCTGGAGCTGAACAGCGATGATCTGATTATCGATTTGCTTGAGCAAAGCACCGACATCGCCATTCGCATCGGCGCCCTGGGCGATTCCACCCTGCATGCACGAGCCCTTGGTAGTACGCCGCTGCATATCCTCGCCAGCCCCGACTACCTCAAGCAATACGGCACACCGTCCACGGTCACCGAGTTGGCGGACCACACTTTGCTAGGGTTCACCCAGACTGAAACCCTCAACCACTGGCCGCTGCGCCATGCAGACGGTGACCGCTGGCTGATCCAGCCCAGCGTGGCCGCCTCCAGCGGCGAGACCGTGCGCCAGTTGGCGCTGGAGGGCCAGGGTATTTGCTGCCTGTCGAACTTCATGACCGGCGCCGACATCGACGCCGGGCGCCTGGTGCCGGTGCTGGAAGCGTTCAACAGTGGCTATCGCCAACCAATCCACGCGGTGTTCTACCGCAACTCGCAACTGGCGTTGCGCATCCAGTGTTTCCTCGACTTTATCCAGGCCAAGCTGGCGCGGTATGCGCGCTGATTCGTGACTCTTGCGCAAGAGTGAATTGGGTAAACGGGGCTTATTCGTCATGGATCAGCCCGTGATACTGGCCCCATCACTTATTCAGTCAGGAGCACTCTCCATGAACGTATTCGTCACCGGCGCAGCCGGTTTTATCGGTGGTTCCATCGCCACTGGCCTGGTCATGGCCGGCCACACCGTTACCGGCCTGGTGCGCAGTGCCGAACAAGCCGCCGAGTTGACCGCCCTGGGCATCACCCCGGTAATCGGCACCTTGGATGACAGCGCCGTGTTGACCGAGCAGGCGCAAAAGGCCGATGCGGTGATCAATGCCGCGAGCAGCGACCATCGTGCGGCCGTTGAAACCCTGCTGGCAGCATTGAAGGGCTCGAACAAGCCGTTCCTGCACACCAGCGGTTCAAGCATCGTCGGTGATGCGTCGGGTGGCAAAGGCAGTGATGTCATCTACTTCGAAGACAACCTTCCTGAGCCGACTGTCGATAAAGCGGCCCGTGTCGCCATCGATAACCTGATCCTGGCCGCCGCTCAGGACGGTGTGAATTCGGCAGTGATCTGCAATACGTTGATCTACGGCCACAGCCTGGGCGTGAAGCGCGACAGCGTGCAATTGCCGCGTCTGCTCAAGCAAGCCCGCAAGAGCGGGGTGGTGCGTCATGTGGGCAGCGGGCAGAACATGTGGTCCAACGTGCACATTGAAGACGTGGTTGCGCTGTACTTGCTGGCGCTGGCCAAGAATGTGCCAGGCACTTTTTACTTCGTGGAAAGCGGCGAGGCGTCGTTTATCGACATGACCACGGCCATTGCCGAAGCCTTGAAACTGGGTAAACCGCAGGATTGGCCACTGGCCGACGCCGAGGCCGAGTGGGGCTATGAAATGGCGAATTATGGTTTGGGCTCCAACAGCCGGGTGCGGGGCAAGCATGCCCGTGAACTGTTGGGCTGGGCGCCGAAGCGGACTTCCGTTGTGGAGTGGATTCGCCACGAGAGGGTGTGATGTTCGCTTGAGACCGAGCTGCTGCCTTCGCGAGCAAGCCCACACATTTGACTGCATTCCAACGTTGAAACTCGGTCAAGTGTGCGCGGGCTTGCTCGCGAAAGGGGCCACTCGGTCCGTCTGGTTCACCCGAGACTGGCCCCGCCGCGCTCAATTCCGTACCATTCCCCGCCTTATCCCCCGCATTACCCTGGTACCTCATGAACCTCACCCGTCTGCGCGCCGATGCCCTGGCTGGCCTCACCACCTCTTTTGCGTTGCTGCCCGAATGCATCGCCTTTGCCCTGGTGGCCCATCTCAACCCGCTGATGGGGCTCTACGGCGCTTTTATCATCTGCACCCTCACGGCGTTGTTTGGTGGTCGACCCGGCATGGTGTCCGGTGCGGCAGGCTCGATGGCTGTCGTGATTGTTGCGTTGGTGGTGCAACACGGCGTGGAGTATCTGCTGGCCACGGTATTGCTGGGCGGGTTAATCATGGTTGCCTTCGGCCTGCTGCGCCTGGGCAAGCTGGTGCGCATGGTGCCGCACCCGGTGATGCTCGGCTTCGTCAACGGCCTGGCGATTATCATCGCCCTGGCACAGTTGGAGCATTTCAAAAGCGGTGAAACCTGGCTCAGCGGTACGCCGCTGTACGTGATGGCCGGCCTGGTGCTGGTGACCATGGCCATCGTCTACCTGCTGCCGCGCATCACCCGCGCCGTGCCGCCCGCGTTGGTGGCGATCCTCGGCGTCGGCCTGGCGGTCTACCTGCTTGGCCTACCAACCCGCACCCTTGGCGACATGGCCCACATCGCCGGTGGCCTGCCAACGTTCGCGCTGCCGCAAATCCCCTGGACCCTGGAAACCCTCGGCATCATCGCGCCCTACGCGTTCCTGATGGCGATGGTTGGGCTGTTGGAAACCCTGCTCACCCTCAACCTCACCGACGAAATCACTGAGACCCGTGGCTACCCCGACCGCGAAAGCGTGGCCCTTGGCGCAGCGAATATGGTTTCGGGCCTGTTCGGCGGTATGGGCGGTTGCGCGATGATCGGGCAAACCGTGATCAATCTCAGCTCCGGCGGGCGCGGGCGTTTCTCCGGGGTGTTTGCCGGGGTGATGATCTTGCTGTTCATTCTGTTTCTGTCACCGTTTATTGAGCGGATTCCGCTGGCGGCGCTGGTGGGGGTGATGTTTGTGGTGTCGCAACAGACTTTCGCCTGGGCGTCGCTGCGCGTGATCAACAAGGTGCCGCTCAATGACGTGCTGGTGATTATCGCGGTGACGGTGATCACCGTGTTCACCGACCTGGCCACGGCGGTGCTGTGCGGCATTGTGATCGCAGCGTTGAATTTCGCCTGGCAACAAGCGCGCGAGTTGTATGCCGATGAGCATCTGGAGGCTGATGGCAGCAAGCTCTACCGCCTGCACGGCACGCTGTTCTTTGCCTCGACCACACCGTTCCTGAATCAATTCGATACGGCCAATGATCCGGACCGGGTGACACTGGATTGCCGCCACCTGAGCTTTGTCGATTACTCGGCGATTGCTGCACTGATGACCCTGCGCGAGCGCTACACCAAGGCTGGCAAGCATCTGCGGGTGCTGCATTTGTCCGAGCGCTGCAAGAAGTTGCTCAAGCGCGCCCGGGTACATCATGAGTAAGTGATCAAGGCCCGACCAGGGTTTCCAGTTCCTGGGCGCGGGTCTGGGTCATGTCCAGCATGCAGCCGGTACCGTTGACCTGGTCGATGGTGCCGCCGGTGGCGGACCCTGCGAAGGCGCAATTGGCGTCACGGTACTTTATCCACAGGCGCTGCACGTCTTGCAGTTGTTGCTTGCGCGCGCCTTTCTGGGCGGCGAGGGCGGTTTTGTAGGCCTTGTTCAGGCGCGTGTCCTGGACCTTGGCTTCTTTGACGTTGCAACTGACCATTTCTACGGTCGTGTTGGCGCCGTCCATGCATTTTTTCAAGGCCGCGTTGTCGGCGGCTGAAGCAGTGCCACACAGGGCTAGAAGCACGGCACCGGCAGCAAGGGATGTGCGAATCATGGTCGATATTCCTGGGCTTAAAGGGATGTGCATTCTATGACTCAAGCGCTCGCGCTGAGTTTCCAGCCTTTTCTGAACCTCATGTAAGAACACCCCCCGAGTTTTCATGTACGGCTGTCGCGCATACCCCAACGCGACAGCGCTTACCCGTGGGCGAAAATCACTTTCATAGCATTTGAAAATGCCCTTCGGTAATGATTTATGAGTTTCACAACCAACTCGACGTGACCCTTTCCGAGGAGTACCGCATGGCCGCATCACCGGGCTTCGGGCTATTGGCATACGCTGCCATCGCCATCATTGCTTTGATCGTGCTGATTGCACGTTACCGGCTCAACCCGTTTATCGTCATCACCCTGGTGTCCATCGGCCTGGCGCTGATGGCCGGGATGCCGGCGGATACCATCATGGGCTCGTACGAGGCGGGCGTCGGCAAGACCCTGGGACATATTGCTTTGGTGGTGGCACTGGGCACCATGCTGGGCAAGATGATGGCCGAGTCTGGCGGTGCCGAGCAGGTGGCGCGCACGCTGATCAACCGGTTTGGCGAACGCAACGCGCACTGGGCGATGGTGTGCATCGCGTTCCTGGTGGGGCTGCCGCTGTTTTTCGAAGTCGGTTTTGTGTTGCTGGTGCCGATCGCCTTTACCGTAGCGCGGCGCGTGGGCGTGTCGATCCTGATGGTCGGCTTGCCGATGGTCGCCGGTTTGTCGGTGGTGCATGCGCTGGTGCCGCCGCACCCGGCGGCGATGATGGCGGTACTGGCGTACAACGCCTCGGTAGGGCAGACCGTGCTGTATGCGATTTTGATCGGCATTCCCACGGCAATCATTGCCGGCCCGGTCTATGCCAAATTCATCGTGCCGCGTATTCATCTGCCGGCGGAAAACCCGCTGGAACGCCAGTTCATCGAGCGCGAACCGCGCACGCGCCTGCCGAGCTTCGCGCTGACCATGGGCACTATCCTGTTGCCGGTAGTGTTGATGATGATTGGCGGCTGGGCCAACGTGATTTCCACCCCGGGCACGGGCTTTAATCAATTCCTGCTGTTTATCGGTAACTCGGTGATCGCGTTGTTGGTGGCGACGTTGGTCAGTTTCTGGACCTTGGGCCTGGCCCAGGGCTTCAACCGCGAGTCAATCCTCAGGTTTACCAATGAGTGCCTGGCGCCGACCGCCAGTATCACCTTGCTGGTGGGGGCGGGCGGCGGGTTGAATCGAATCCTTGTGGACGCTGGCGTCACCCACGAAATCCTCGGGTTGGCCCATGCCTTCCATCTGTCGCCGCTGGTGATGGGTTGGCTGTTCGCTGCACTGATGCGTATTGCTACAGGCTCTGCCACTGTCGCTATGACCACCGCCTCCGGCGTGGTGGCGCCGGTCGCCATGGGCCTGGGTTATCCACACCCCGAATTGCTGGTGCTGGCCACCGGCGCGGGTTCGGTGATCTTTTCTCACGTGAACGACGGCGGCTTCTGGCTGATCAAGGAATACTTCAATATGACGGTGATCCAGACCTTCAAGACCTGGACCGTGCTGGAGACATTGATCTCTCTTGTCGCCTTTGGTCTGACGTACGGTCTGTCCTGCATTTTGTAACCCGGAGACCCCATGGACATCCTCTACCAGATCCGCGCCCGCCAGGATTCCTTCAGCGCCGGTGAAGGGCGTATCGCCAGGCTGATGCTGGAGGACGTAGGCTTTGCCGCTTCGGCCAGCCTGGAAGCGTTGTCCCAGCGGGCCGAGGTCAGCACGGCGACCTTGTCGCGGTTTGCGCGCAGTGTGGGGTGCCGGGATTTGCGCGACTTGCGCCTGCAATTGGCCCAAGCCAGTGGCGTCGGTAGCCGCTTCCTGGACCCGGCGGGGTTGCCGGAGCAATCGGCGTTTCATCGGCAGATTCTGGGTGATATCGAGGCGACTTTGCGTCAGCACTTGTCGGGGTTCAACCAGGCGAGTTTCGTTGACGCGGTCAGCCTGCTGGGCAAGGCACGGATGATCCACGCGTTCGGTATGGGCGGCCCGTCGAGCCTGTGCAGTGATGAATTACAGGTGCGCTTGGTGCGCCTGGGCTATCCGATTGCGGCTTGTCATGACCCGCTGATGATGCGCGTCACGGCAGCGACCTTGGGCCCGGACCATGCATTGATTGTGTGTTCCCTGACCGGCCTCACCCCCGAGTTACTGGACGTGGTGGAACTGGCGCGCAACTACGACGCGCGTGTCGTCGCCATCACCCTGGCCGATTCGCCCTTGGCCCAGTTGGCGGATGTGCTGCTGCCGTTGCAACCGGCCGAAACCAGTTTTATCTACAAGCCCACCGCCGCGCGCTACGGCATGCTGCTGGCCATCGACCTGCTCGCCACCGAGCTGGCGCTGGCTATGCCCGACGACAACCAGGAACGCCTGCGCCGGATCAAGCTGGCCCTGGACGATTACCGCGGCGGTCCCGATAGCCTGCCGCTTGGAGACTGATATGAAGTACGACACGTTGATACGCCAGGCGCTGATCATCGATGGCCGCAATACGCCCGGCTACGTTGCTGATGTGGGGTTGCGCGACGGGCGCATCGAGACGATCGGTGACTTGTCGGCGGCCGTGGCCGAGCATGAAATCGACGCCATGGGGCGCGTGCTGGCGCCGGGTTTTATCGACGTGCACACCCACGATGACACCGTGGTGATTCGCCATCCGCAAATGCTGCCCAAGCTCAGCCAGGGTGTGACCACGGTGATCGTCGGCAATTGTGGCATCAGCGCCACGCCGGTGAGTTTGCGCAGCGATCCGCCGGACCCGATGAACTTGTTGGGCACGCGCGAGGCGTTCACTTATCCACGTTTTGCCGACTACCGCGCGGCGGTGGACGCGGCGCATCCGGCGGTGAACGTTGCCGCACTGGTCGGTCATACGGCGCTACGCAACAACCATATGGACGACCTGCACCGCAGCGCCTCGCTGGATGAAATCACCGCCATGCGCGTGCAGTTGCAGGAAAGCCTTGAAGCCGGCGCCCTTGGTTTATCCACAGGCCTGGCCTATGCCAGTGCGTTCAATGCCGAGACTGATGAAGTGCTGCAACTGAGTGAAGAACTCACCGCGTATGGCGCGGTGTACACCACCCATTTGCGCAGTGAATTCGAGCCGGTGCTGGAGGCGATGGACGAGGCGTTTTTGATTGGCCGGCATGCCAAGGCGCCGGTGATTATTTCCCACCTCAAATGCGCCGGCGCGGGGAATTGGGGGCGTAGCCCGCAGCTGCTGGCATCGCTGGAAGCGGCTGCTAGAACCCATCCAGTGGGGTGTGATTGTTATCCCTATGCGGCGAGTTCTTCGACCCTGGACCTCAAGCAGGTGACTGACGCGTTTCGCATCACCATCACCTGGTCGACACCGCACCCGGAGCTGGGCGGGCGCGACTTGCAGGATATCGCCGCCGAGTGGGGCGTTTCGTTGATGGATGCAGCGCGCCGCCTGCAACCGGCAGGGGCTGTGTATTACGGGATGGATGAAGACGATGTGCGCAAGATCCTGGCGCATCCATTGTCGATGGTCGGGTCGGATGGGCTGCCGGAAGACCCGTTTCCACATCCGCGTTTGTGGGGGGCGTTTCCACGGGTATTGGGGCATTTCAGCCGGGATGTCGGGTTGTTTGCGCTGCACACGGCGGTGCACAAAATGACCGGCTTGTCGGCGGCGCGTTTTGGTTTGGCCGAGCGCGGTGAAATCCGTGAAGGGCACTGGGCCGACCTGGTGTTGTTCGATCCGCTGCGCGTGCGCGATGTGGCGGATTTCAAAGCACCGCAGCGGGCGGCGGAAGGCATCGATGGTGTGTGGGTCAACGGCGCGTTGAGCTACAGCAATGGGCGCGCGAATGGCCGGCGCGCAGGGCGCTTCCTGGCACGCAGTGGGGATTTGCGCCGTGGATTCGTGGCGGGTGGATAGACCGGTTTATCGTTCATCGCAGGCAAGCCGGCTCCCACAGTTGATCGTATTTATCCAGCCACATTCGATCATCTGTGGGCGCTGGCTTGCCTGCGATTGCGATCTGTCATTCAACACGGGAAACCCTTTATAGTTGTGGTTTTCAGACACGGAGGCGGATACATGCACTTAGGAAAAGTTACCCCCATAGTGCGGATTTTCGACGAGGCCAAGGCGTTGGAATTCTACGTCGACTTCCTGGGGTTCAAGGTAGATTGGCAACACCGTTTCGAGGCGAATTATCCGTTGTACCTGCAGGTGTCGCTGGGTGAGTGCGTGCTGCATTTGACTGAGCATCATGGCGACGCCTCGCCGGGCTCGGCAGTGCGTATTCAGGCGCAGGGAGTGGATGCGTATCAGCAGCAATTGGCGGGCAAGGATTACCGGTATGCCAAGCCTGAAGTTGAGGACACGCCTTGGGGCTCGCGCGAGATGAGCATCAAGGATCCGTTCGGGAATCGGGTGGTGTTTGTCGAGGAGAGCGAGGGCTGAGGGGTAAATCGCAGGCAATAAAAAACCGCCTTGGTAGGGCGGTTTTTTATTGCAATCCCAGTTAGTGGCTGGGGTTGCGACCTCATTGGAAGCTATGACCAGCATCCTAAGGCTCACGTGTTCCGGTAAGTGCGCTGGAGGTAAGGCCCAACTTACGGAGGGCCGATTATGTTTAAGTTTGCACGACGTACATGGAACCTCGTAGTGAACTGCCTGCGTGCTTATCACGTATGGAAGTTCCTGCGGGACAGCTTTGATGACCGTTAAGGTCTGAGAAGTGGAGCCGCTTCGGTGTAGGCCGAGGCGGCTTTTTGGTTTCTTAAACCCGGAAGTGGCTGACCATCTGCTGCAACTGGCTACCCAACCGCGCCAGTTCCACACTCGACTTGGCCGTCTCATCACTCGCCGTCGCCGTCTGCTCCGAGACATCACGCACATTCACGATGCTGCGGCTGATCTCTTCGGCCACGGCGCTTTGCTGTTCGGCGGCGGCAGCGATCTGCTGGTTCATCGACTGGATGTTCGACACCGTCCGGGTGATGTTTTCCAGGGACACGCCAGCCTTGCGTGTCAGCTCGACGCTGCTGTCGGTGAGGCTGCGGCTGTTGTTCATCACTGAGGCGACTTGCTGAGTACCGTTCTGCAAACCGGCAACCAGGCCTTCGATTTCTTCAGTGGATTTCTGGGTGCGCTGGGCCAGGCCGCGCACTTCATCGGCTACCACGGCAAACCCACGACCGGCTTCACCGGCACGCGCCGCTTCAATCGCCGCGTTGAGGGCCAGCAGGTTGGTCTGTTCGGCCACGGCCTTGATCACGTCCATCACGCTGCCGATCTTGTTGCTCTCTTGTTGCAGGTGCGCCATGGCGTCGGTGGAACGCGCCACTTCGGCGGCGAGGCGCTCGATCTGGGCAATGGCCTCGGCGACCACTTTGTCGCCGGCGCGGGCTTGGCCGTCGGCCTCGGCCGCGGCCAGGGAAGCTTGCTCGGCGTTGCGCGCAACTTCCTGCACGGTGGCGGTCATTTCGTGCATCGCCGTAGCGACCTGATCGGTTTCGATCTTCTGGCTGTTCACACCGGCGCTGGTCTGCTCGGTCACGGCCGACAGTTCCTCGGCGGCGCTGGCGATCTGGGTTACGCCGTCGCGAATACCACTGATCAACTCACGCAGGGTGGTGCCCATGCGCTGGATGCCTTGTTGCAGCACACCCAGTTCATCGCGGCGGGTCACTTGGATGGTGTGGCTCAGGTCGCCGGAGGCAATGCGTTCCACCACGGCCAGGGTGTCCTGGATCGGGCGAGTGATCTGGCGAGTGATGGCCCATGCGGCGATAACGCCCACCAGCAGCGCCAGCAGTGTGCTGATCAACTGCAGGCTGCGCGCCTGGGTGCTTTCGGCATCGCGACGGGTCAACTGGATGTCGTACAGCTTGTCGCTGATCGTGACGATGTCGGCGCCCTGGGTGGTCATCTCGGCACGGGCGGATACGATGTTGGCGTTGGCGGCCTTGTAGTTCTGCACGGCGCTGCGATAGGCACCCAAGGCTGTTTCCAATGCGGTCAACTCGCTTTGCTGGCGGGTGCCAAAGGCAGTGTTCAGGCCTTTCAAGCCTGCAATGGCATTCTCGATTTGCGCTGCGGCGCGGGCTTCGGTCTCCGGACTGACGTTGGCGGTGTAGCCACGCACTTCGTAGCGGGCCAATTGGAATTGCATCTTCGCGTCGGTCACTGCCTGGAATTGGGCAAGGTACTCCGAACTGTCGGGCATCTGTTTAACGCTGGCTTCCAACGCGTCGATCTGAGCATTGGCGATATCAGCCTTGTCGCCCATTACCTGGCGCGAGGCGTTGCCGTTACGGTAAGCCTCGCGCATTTTGTTCAGCGATTGCTGGTAAGCGGTGATGATGGATTTCTGCTCGTTGAGCAGCTTGAGGTTTGCCGGGCTCTTGAAGCTGTCCAGCAGTTTCTGCTGCTGGGCAGCGAAGGTATCCAGGCTGGTCTGTACGTTCTGCGCCACGGCTTCGTCGCCGTTGGCGAGCATGTACTGCAGGCGCACGATTCGCAGTTTGGTCAGGGAGGCGTTGAGCTGGGTGATGTCGCTCATCCAGTTGCTGCGGTCGATCAAGCCGCCCAGGCTGGTCCAGCCGGTGAGCGCCAGAATTGAGGTGAGAACCAGCACCAGGCCAAAGCCCAGGCCGAGTTTGAGGTTGACGCTGATGTTGCCGAACCAGCTGTTCATCGATACTCCGCAAGAATGATTTCGGTGTGCTGGACGGTGTTGTTGTTGGGGCCAGCTGAATTATGTAGACCTGTATCGGCGGCAATGCGTGAACCTGAAATACTTTTGTCGCCCGAATGACCAAACGGTCGAAAACGGTCCCACCCTGGCAATGGGCGGGGCCTTCAGGTGTAAGTCAGGTCACCGGTCGCAGGCCCGGCCCAATGCCCAGGGGCGGATGGCTCTTGAGCGCCTCGATCAATTGCGACAGGTGCAGGAAGCGCTGTTCGTTGAGTCGGTCCCATCGATTGATGAAGTAGCGTCCGCGCTCGTCGATTTGAATGGCGGTGGTCACAATTTCATCGTTTCTGGAACGATGCACCAGGTTGATTTCAGTCGACGAACGCCGCTCAATCAGGAACTCACCGGCCCGCTTGAGTTTGCTCCGATCAGGGAGTGCTACTGGCGCCGGGAGCGCTCGGCCCGGCACGCCGACGGTCAGTTTGAAGTCGCTGCGCAAGGCTATTCCGCCGGCATCGTCAGCCGTTTCCCAGGCGCCGACGTGCAACGGCTTTGCGAGGCTTGGGGCTACATCGTGAATATGCAGGCTGACGGCGTTCTGCAATTGCGCAATCCCCGGTACCAGGTAATGGGTGTCGGTGTGGGCCGTGCCCATCAGCGCCACCCATTTATGCGCACCTTGCGCCGCCTGGTCGGCCTTGATCACTTCGTTGGCGAAATAGCTGAACAGCGTAGGCCGAACGTTGGCGCCGCCGATGCCCTTGGTGTGGTAGCTGGCGGTGCAATCAAGCGCTCGCACGCGGATCCCGTATTTATTGGCCGCGCTCAGCACACCGGTGTAGGTATTGGGTCCGGTGTAGTTCCACATATGGCCGAGGTCTTGCTGCTTTACATAACGTTGCAAGCGCTCGGGCATTTTCAAACCGCTGTGGAAAGCGTCCAACTGTGCCTGATGCAAGTCCGTCAGCAGGTGTTCCACATAGAGGGTCCGGACCCCCTGTTTCTTCAGCCATTTCATGTGTTTGATCAGAAACTGCTTAGGTGATATGGCCGAATGCACTTCGCCAATCACCAGCCCGAGCCTTGACTGATAAAGGCGCTCCAGAAACGCCACTTCTGTGGTTGCTGTGGCCGGGAGCGTCAATGACGGGCGTGTCGTGAAGGTGTAATCGGCAACGAAACGGCTGGCTTGCCGATGCAACTGGTCTCGCTGTTCGGTAAAGCTCTGGATAGCGGCCTGTTGTGTCTTCGACCGGTGCTGCGAGGCGTAGCGCGGGTCGAGGCCGCGGCGCTCGCTGGCCAGTTGCGTGATGTCCTCGTGAAGTGTCGCGGGGAGGTCGAACGTGTCGAAATGCGATGACACCGCCGCCGCCTGCATAACCCGTGACGAGCCGGGTGATGGCAGCACGCGGTGGGCGGTCGTCATGGCGAGCCTGTAATCCCCTCGGGATTGGGCGGCACCGCTGACGTCGGGCCAGATACCGTTCACCCCGCCTGGCGGTACCTCCTCGACCCGTAAGGCCAGCGCATTCTGCAGGTCGGCCAGGCCCGGTATCTGATCATAGGTGCCAAGGCGATTTTGTTCGACCAAAGCGATCCAACCGTCTGCGGCATCGCGTTCCAGGATTTTGTGGGAATAGAAGTTTCTCAAGGTGCTGGCGCGAGGGATAAAACGCTCGCCGTCCCCCAGGGCGAGTACGTGTTCCAGATGGTAGGAGGCAGAGCCATCCAACGCCTCCACCGCGATAGTGTGCCGGTGGGCGGCAAGCATCAGTTTGCGGTAAGTGAAGGGGGCGTCGCGGTGCAGTCCGAGCGCGCTGTCGACCTCGGCCAGGTGGTCTTCCACCTGCTTCAGTGCGCGTGCGATATCGCCCTTGGCCTGCTTGTTCAGCACCTGCAGTTTGCTGTGCCAAATATCCGCCGGCAGGTTTTCGATATACAGGCGCTTCAAGCCTTGCTTGGCCAGCGCCGGCATGTGCTCGATGAGCAATTGCTTGCTGGCGATGGCGTTGTGATGGGCCCCGATGATCAAGCGTTTGGTGGGCGCGAACAGGGTTTGCAAGATGCCCGCGTGGGAGGCGTCGGGTGCCAGTGCCGGCGCGGCGGTCCGGGCAGGACGCGGTCCGGGGGGCTGGAAGAATTGGTTAGCATCTTCAGTCAGGCGTAATACCTGCGCGGGGTACGTTTCTCTGAGCGGGGCCAGCGCTGCGCTGGCCTGTGTGCGGGACGCATCGGCCAGGCCAGCGCCCCAATCGCTCTGCTCCTTAAGGAAGTTGGGCGCCAGTACAGCCCTGAAATTCTTGCCCTGATCGGGAGCAATCTCATACGGGGCCAAGGGGTTATCGACGCCCTCCGCCAGCTTTTCGTATTTCGTCTTACCGCCTCCCGCCAGGCCGGAACGCATCCAGTTGCCGCTGGCGTCCTGATTGACCAGGCGTGCCGTTGAACGATAGTGGCCCGTTCGCGCGTCAAGGCGATAGAGCAGATGCCGTCCCAGCGCATCGGGTTGTTGCGCGGCCCACAGTGACTGGCCTTCAAACAGCACGGGTTGCAGGCCGGGTGGCACGGTGCTTTTGAGTGGCTTGAGTGCAGCGGTTTTCAGGGCCTGCGTGCTGGCGGGAATCACCGGACGCAGGGGCGACAGCAAATTGAACGTTCCCTTCAGAACCTGGCGGTAATCAAACAGCAAGGCACCGCCGCTGTTAAGCAAGTAACCGAGAAAGTGCTGCAGCGCCATGGCTTTGTCGCGCTGCTGATAGGCGTTGAGCGCCAGCATGGCGTCCTTGAATGCCAGCAGGCCGCCCAGGCTCAGGCTCAGGGGCGGGAATGGGATCGTGGCGACGGCGGTGAGCCATTCCACGCAGGTCCAGAGAATGCCGGTGATTTTCTGCATGCGGTTGACGGTGGTGGCGTTGACCTCATCGATCTTGCGTTGCAGCGCCATGTTGTAGAACTCATGGCGCAGATTGGCCAGGGGGGCCGCGTGGGCGATCGCGTCATAGCGGGCCGGGCTTGGCGTAGTGCGGTTGATATCACTGGGCAGGCCTTTACGCACGCTCTCCAGAAATCCGCTGACCCGCGATCGGGACTGTGTCGGCACGCGTCCACAGAAGTAGGCCGGCATACCGTCGACCTGCTTGAGCAGATAGTTGAACAGCCTGGCCTCGCGAAAACTGATGCCATCCGGAGCATTCGGGGTATAGAGCAGCGTGGGGTTGTCGGCGTGACTGAACAGGTAGTTGCCGATCACCCATTCACCGTCGATGAACACACGGTACACGCGGTAGCTGTTGCGTTGGCTGACGGCCTTGTCGCCCAGGCCATCGATGGCGCGCTCCAGCCAGGCCAGGTCGGCACTGGCGATGTGGCCCTGGAGACGGGACTCGAGGGCGGCGCTTTTCATCTGCAGTTGGTTGATCTTCAGGATGGCGCTGCGCCGGTCGTCATACCCTGTGCTATCGGTTTGCAGTTGCAGGCGGACCCGCTCGATGTAGCGCTGGCCGATCCACACCCCGGTCACTGAGCGGGCCACGTTCTGCGCAGTCAGCCGGCTCAGGTCCACACCTGCCGGGCCGCGGAAAGTGGCGCTGGTGGAGAATTTTTCGTCGAGGAACCCCACGCCGTCTTCGTAACCGTCGCGGTACAACTGGGTGTAGGGCATTTCGGTTTTCGGCCCCAGCAGCGGCTTGGGCGAGTAGACGAAAACCGTGTCTGGATCGACATCATTCTGCTGATGCCCCAACAGCCGATTAAGGCTGGCTTTGGCGTGCTCATGCACATACGCCTCAAACGTCGGCAGGCGCGCCTCCGAATCGGGCCGGGCATCGTAGGTGCGCTGTGCGCCCTGGGTATCCTCGGCCAGGCTGGTGAGTTTGATTCGGTTGGCTGCCGACGCTGCTCGATACCAGGGTGGGCTGCTGTGTTGGTAATCGTCCAGCGCCTGGGATTCGAGCCAATGGGCGACCATCGCGTCCAGGCAGTCGGCGTGGTTACACGCCGGGCCGAAGGTGACTTCCTGATACTCGTCGTCCCCTGGCTTAAAGCTCAGGTTGTTCATAAAGGTCGCCATCTTGGGACGAAAGCGCACGGGGACTTGCTGGATCACATAGTCACGCATCGCCCCGGACGCTTCATCCGCCCAGCCGATAATGTGGGTCTGGCATTCCCGCAGGCTGTCGAAGGCCATGAACTGCCGAGCGCGCGGGGCTTCGGGAGTGCATAGCAGCAGGCGCTTGACCTGGCCGCTGGCAGCTTCGTCGCGCAGTAGCCACAGGTCCTTGAGTTGCGCGCCATGTACCAGCACCGGTTGCGCCCGCAGGTGCGGATTAAGATTGGCGCGCAGTTGTTCGAAGCGCCGGTAGTCGGCCGTGTCCAGATGGCCCTGGAGCCTGGCGAGGGTCGCCAGCGTGAGCAGGCGTTGATCGAGCAGCGCCCTAGTCGCCTGTTTGATTTCAGGCGTACCGAGCATGCTTTTTTGCTCGGCGGCGAAGTCCAGGCGCGGATGCAGGTGTTGTAACAGGAGGGACAAAGCTTGCGGAGTCAGTTGGGCATGATCACGCTGCAACGGCGCGTCGGCGTAGGTGAGTTGGCTGCGCTGCAGGAAGTCGGAGCCAGGCAAACCGTCGTCGGTGTGCAGGCCTGCCAATGCCAACGCCACCAGGTTATGGCGTTGTGCATAGTCGCCGACGAGGGAGACCTTGCGCTGGGTGGTGATGTGCAGTTGGTGCGGATCGAGGTCGTGGATATCCATGTCGTCTGCCAGCCGCTCTACCAGTTGGTAGTGCGCCAGGGCCTGTGGTGTGGCGGCAGGGCCGAACAGGTCGAGGAATGACTGGCGGGCCTGATTGTAGTTCGCCAGTTTCGCGATTAACGCGTGTTGGTCAGTCGCTGCGGCATTGCGGTACCAGGCGGGCAAACGGTTGTAGAGGGCTTGTTCCAACAGGCGTTGGGCGCGAAATTCCAGGCGTTCGCTGAGGTCGGGCAGCGCCGCCTGAATGGCGGCGTCCAGCAATGGAACCCGTGTGGCAGGCGTGTGGTGCGTCAGGGCGGCTTCGATGTCGAGGCTGCGTTTGTTCAGCAGCGCCTGGTAGCTGAATTCGAACAGCGGCTGGCCGGTGATCGGTTGCAGTTCCAGGGGCCAGATACCGGCGCTGTGCACGTGTTGATAAGCCACAGGCAGGTGGCGAGTGAGCACGTCCCGGTCGGTGGCGGTTGCCATGATTGTCAGCAGGCCCTGGTCGAGGTCGTGCAACGAGTCGAAGGGTTCCAGGCCACGGGATGGCGTGAATAGCAGTACCGGACCGACCGGCTCGCCGCAGGTCAAGTCGTTCACCACGGGGCTGGCCTGGCGCGTGAGCACGAAGGCGCCGGCAAAGGCCACGGTCTGTTCCTGATAGGTGAACGTCAGTGCATACATGCCTGGACGAAACGCCGGGCCGCGGGAGCAGTCTTCCACCATGCGCTGGTCGGACGGTGTGAGCAGGTAATCCTTGGCGTTGAGGCTCGCTTCCTGTTCCAGCGCGGTGCTGCCGGCGGTATAGGTCATGTAGGCCTTGCGGCCCTGGCCATCCACGCGGCTGGTTTCATCCAGGGTTTGCAGTTGCTGGTCTAGATTGGTTTTCAAGCGCGCGAGCGAGGTGTCGTCTTCGGCAAGGCCTTTGTAGAGCGCGCGGGCCTGGGTGAAGAAAGCCGCGTTGGCTTGCTTGAGCGTGGCGTTCACTTTTTCCAGCGCCTGGAGCGTGTGCGGCAATTGGACGGGGCGCAGCGTCTGGCCGCGCAGTGTCGGGTCGATCTCGAGCAGTTGGGTCTCGAGCTGCTCGAGGGTGGGTTCGGTCTGGGTGCTCATCGGCACAGTCCCCATGATGATGGAATGAATCCTCAGCATGAGGTAACGCCCGGGCGGCGCAGCGGTAGATAGCTAGGGGCAGGGGTGGGGCTCATCAGGGGCAGGTTTTCTGTGCTAGTCTGCTGGCCCTTTTAGTTCTGGATGGCACGGGAAGCGCAGCGCTCATGCAGCTTTTTCGGTGTCTTCCTACAGCGGAGCCTCTTCATGTCCGAAGTTAATCTGTCCACCGACGAAACCCGCGTCAGCTACGGTATTGGCCGTCAGTTGGGTGACCAACTGCGCGACAACCCGCCGCCGGGCGTGAGCCTTGACGCGATCCTGGCCGGCCTGACCGACGCCTTCGCCGGCAAGCCAAGCCGTGTGGACCAAGAGCAGATGGCCGCCAGCTTCAAAGTGATCCGCGAAATCATGCAAGCCGAAGCGGCTGCCAAGGCTGAAGCCGCAGCGGGCGCCGGCCTGGCGTTCCTGGCTGAAAACGCCAAGCGTGATGGCATCACCACCCTGGCTTCCGGCCTGCAATTCGAAGTGCTGACCGCAGGTGATGGCGCCAAGCCAACCCGTGAAGACCAAGTGCGTACTCACTACCACGGCACCCTGATCGACGGCACTGTGTTCGACAGCTCCTATGAGCGCGGCCAGCCTGCAGAATTCCCGGTTGGCGGCGTGATCGCCGGTTGGACCGAAGCCCTGCAATTGATGAATGCCGGCAGCAAATGGCGTCTGTATGTGCCGAGCGAACTGGCTTACGGCGCTCAAGGCGTTGGCAGCATCCCGCCGCACAGCGTTCTGGTGTTCGACGTCGAACTGCTCGACGTTCTGTAAGACTGGGTAGCATTGACGCCAGCTTGATGTGGGGGCTGGCTTGCCTGCGATAGCATCACCTCGGTAGCAAGGTTGACCGAGTCGTCTGCATCGCGGGCAAGTCGAAGCATCGAACCGCCGACTCCCACATCAGGCCGGTGCATTCGTGGGTTGTCGTGTCGCTCATGGATGAAACTTGCCATTGAGCTCCGTGGCCGGGCGCAACGCTCGGGCATAGCAGAACAGAAACAGATTGCGCACCACTTCCTTCAACACGCCAGGTTCACTTGAACTCAGCCCGTTGACGTCCAGGTCACCCTGATCCTGCAGTTCATTTAGGGCTTCTTCTTCCAGTACCGCACAGACTTCGCCGGTTTCCCGATGCAGGATCCGCAGGTAAGGGTGTGGGCGGTCCAGCCAGGCATCTATCAAATAAGTCATGGGTCGCATCTCCTTGATGGGTTTCAATGAGAATAATTCTTATTCATAGAATAGCAAGTGCCTATTGGCGGTTTCTGGTTTTTTCTGTGTGGATATTGCGTGGGGTGCAACGTAGAGGGCGAAACGCCATCCCGCGGCGGGCGCGGGATGGAGGTAGCACATTCAGACTTTGCGCACGAACTCGGACTTGAGCTTCATCGGGCCGATACCGTCGATCTTGCAATCGATATCGTGGTCGCCGTCGCACAGGCGGATGTTCTTGACCTTGGTGCCGACCTTGACCACCAGGGAGGTGCCCTTGACCTTGAGGTCCTTGATCACGGTGATGGTGTCGCCGTCCTGCAGCACATTGCCGACGGAGTCTTTCTTCACGGTTTCGTCGCTGGCCGCTTCGGCCTCGCCATTGGCGGACCACTCATGGGCGCATTCCGGGCAGATCAGCTGGGTGCCGTCTTCGTAGGTGTATTCGGAGTTGCATTTCGGGCAGGGTGGCAACGTGCTCACTAAAGCTCCTTAAAAGTCAGGATGGCTAAAGTCGCACATTATATAGGGTTTATCGCAAGGTTGGGGCGCCGCGGAACTCTGTGGGAGCTGGCTTGCCTGCGATAGCGGCAGTGAACTCGCAAAAGTCATCGCTGGCAAGCCAGCTCCCACATGAAACCGGGCAGTATCAGTGCGTACGTGCGACCGCAAACTCACTCAGCTCAACCAGGGCGTCCCGGTATTCACTGGCCGGCAGGGCGTCCAGGCACTTGATCGCACGGGCGACATAATCACGCGCCAACTGCGCGGTGTACGCCAGCGAGCCTGACGCCTCGACGGCGGCACGGATGGCCTCCAGGTCTTCGATCCCGCCTTTCTGGATCGCCTTGCGCACCAAGGCGGCCTGTTCCAGCGTGCCTTCGCGCATGGTGTAGATCAGCGGCAAGGTCGGCTTGCCTTCGGCCAGGTCGTCGCCGACGTTCTTGCCCAAGGTCTCTGCGTCGCCACGGTAGTCGAGCAGGTCGTCCACCAGTTGGAAGGCGACGCCTAGGTGGTCGCCAAACGTGCGCAGGGCTTCGGACTGTTCGGCCGTCGCGCCACACAGTGCAGCGGCGCTGTGTGTGGAGGCTTCGAAGAGCATCGCGGTTTTGCCGCGAATCACTTCCATGTAGGTTTCTTCGGTGGTGCTGGCGTCCCGGACCTTCGACAGTTGCAGCACTTCGCCTTCGGCGATGATGCGCGTGGCCTGTGAAAGAATTTTCATCACCGGCATCGAGCCAAGTTCAACCATCATTTCAAACGAGCGCGAGTACAGGAAGTCGCCCACCAGTACGCTAGGGGCATTGCCCCACATGGCATTGGCGGTCTCGCGGCCACGGCGCATGCCGGACATGTCGACCACGTCGTCATGCAGCAGGGTGGCGGTGTGCAGGAACTCGATAGTGGCCGCCAGCAGGCGCAGGTCATCGCCTTCGCGACCCAGGGCCTTGCCGCACAGCAACACTAATAAAGGACGCAGGCGTTTACCGCCCGCCGACGTAATATAGTCGCCAATTTTGGAGACCAGCGGCACTTTAGAAGTCAGCTGCTTCTTGATGATGCCGTCGACGGCGCTAAAATCGTCCGCGACCGCGCGGTAGAAAGCTTGGGGTTGCATCAGCGACAGTCGCTCCAGAAGGGTTGCGCGGCATGCTAGGACCCAGGCCCCCGGGTGTCAAGGCGCGATAGACGGCCACTTGCAACGCGTCAAAGCCTTGCGTACAATCGCGCACCCTGAACTTCCTGGGCAGCACCTGCCTTACGCAATTGCATTCGGGACGTCCATCCCATGCAGCCATGCCAGCCAATACCTCTTCTTATAAAGCGCTGGGTGAGCAGGATTATCGGAGAAATACCATGTCGTACGCAGTAATTGTTACTGGTGGCAAGCAATACAAAGTCGCCCCAGGTGAATACCTGAAGATCGAAAAACTGGAAATCGCTACCGGCGAATCCGTTACTTTTGATCGCGTTCTGTTGGTCGCCAATGGCGATGACGTGAACATCGGCGCTCCAGTTGTTGCTGGCGCTACCGTTGTGGCTGAAGTGATCTCCCAAGGTCGTCACGATAAAGTCCGCATCATCAAGTTCCGTCGTCGTAAGCACCACATGAAGCGTATGGGCCACCGCCAGTGGTACACCGAGATCAAAATCACCGGTATTCAGGCTTAATTTCAGCCTAATTCCTCACTAGGAGAATTGACTCATGGCACACAAAAAAGCTGGTGGTAGTACCCGTAACGGTCGCGACTCAGAAGCCAAACGCCTTGGCGTTAAGATGTATGGCGGCCAGAAAATCATTCCGGGCAACATCATCGTGCGTCAGCGCGGCACCCAATTCCACGCCGGTTACGGTGTTGGCATGGGTAAAGATCACACCCTCTTCGCTAAAATCGAAGGCGTGATCAAGTTTGAAGTAAAAGGCGCGTTCAACCGCCGTTACGTGAGCGTTGTCGCAGCTTAACTGCGAGATCGCTGGAAAAGCCCTGTCTCGCGACGGGGCTTTTTCGTTTGTGGGGTGAGTCTCTTGCAAAGCTGTTTGTAATGGGCTCAGGCGCGGGATGTGCGGTCGTTGATTGAGGTCGCTGCGCTCATTTTTGCAAGAGTCTTATGTCTTGGTTTCTTAAGCTCGTCCGTGCGGCGAGAGGCGTTTTGTTATGAAGTTCGTTGATGAAGTTTCCATCCGAGTAAAAGCAGGCGACGGCGGTAACGGTTGCATGAGTTTCCGTCGCGAAAAATTCATCGAAAACGGTGGCCCTAACGGCGGTGACGGCGGTGACGGCGGTTCCATCTACATGATGGCCGACGAAAACCTCAACACCCTGGTCGACTACCGTTACACCCGGCACTTTGATGCCGAGCGTGGCTCCAACGGCGGCAGCACCGACTGCACCGGTAAAAAAGGCGAAGACCTGGTACTGCGCGTACCGGTTGGCACCACGATCATCGACTCGGCCACCCAGGAAGTGATTGGCGACCTGACCAAGGCCGGCCAGAAGCTGATGGTTGTGCAGGGCGGCTGGCACGGTCTGGGTAACACCCGATTCAAGTCCAGTACCAACCGCGCGCCACGCCAGACCACGCCAGGCAAGCCGGGCGAGCAGCGTGACCTCAAACTGGAAATGAAAGTCCTCGCCGACGTAGGCCTGTTGGGCCTGCCAAATGCCGGTAAAAGTACCTTCATTCGCTCGGTTTCGGCCGCCAAGCCGAAGGTCGCCGACTACCCGTTCACCACCCTGGTACCTAACCTGGGCGTGGTCAGCGTCGACCGTTGGAAAAGCTTCGTGATCGCCGACATTCCTGGCCTGATCGAAGGTGCTTCCGACGGTGCTGGCCTGGGGATTCGCTTCCTCAAGCACTTGTCGCGTACCCGTTTGCTGCTGCACCTCGTCGACATGGCGCCGCTGGATGACACCAGTGCACCGGACGCCGCCGAAGTGATCGTCAGCGAGCTGACCAAGTTCAGCCCGGCCCTGGCCGAGCGTGATCGCTGGTTGGTGCTGAACAAGTGCGACCAGATCCTCGAAGAAGAGCACGAAGAGCGCGTCAAGGAGATCGTTGACCGCCTGGAATGGACTGGCCCGGTCTACGTGATC
Organism: Pseudomonas sp. EL_65y_Pfl1_R83; assembly: GCF_963970695.1. NCBI lineage: Bacteria > Pseudomonadati > Pseudomonadota > Gammaproteobacteria > Pseudomonadales > Pseudomonadaceae > Pseudomonas > Pseudomonas sp. EL_65y_Pfl1_R83. The sequence continues at coordinate 56,155 of NZ_CAXAQI010000012.1, forward strand.
TCGGCTATCGCCAAAGAAGGCACCGAGCGCCTGACCCGCGACATCATGCGCTACCTCGAAGACCGTGCCGACCGCCTGGCGGCCGACCCGGTGTTCAAGGCCGAACTGGCTGAACTCGATCAGCAGATCGAAGACGAAGCCCGTGCCCAGTTGCAAGCCCTGGACGACCAGCGTGCCCTGCGCCGCAGCGGCGTGAAGTCGGTCCATGACATCGGCGACGATGATTGGGACGAAGAAGACGTGGATGATGACGACGGTCCGGAAATCATTTACGTGCGCGACTGATCTGTTGCGATAAACTTGAACGCCGCTCCTTTTAGAGCGGCGTTTTAGTATCTGGGTATAACGTTATGGGCGGCGCTGGGTCGCGCAGCCATCACTCTAGGGTTGAAGATGATGCGGAGCAAAGTGACAGGTGCGCAGCGCTGGGTCGTAAAGATTGGAAGTGCGCTGCTGACGGCGGATGGCAAAGGTCTGGATCGCGCAGCCATGAGCGTCTGGGTCGAGCAGATGGTGGCCTTGCATGAAGCAGGCGTCGAGTTGGTGCTGGTGTCGTCCGGGGCCGTTGCTGCCGGGATGAGCCGCCTCGGCTGGACCGCGCGACCCAGCGCGATGCACGAGCTGCAAGCCGCCGCTGCCATCGGCCAGATGGGCCTGGTGCAAGCCTGGGAATCCAGCTTTGCCGAGCACGGTCGCCACACGGCGCAGATCCTGCTGACCCACGACGACCTGTCCGACCGCAAGCGCTACCTCAACGCCCGCAGCACCCTGCGTGCGCTGGTGGAGCTCAAGGTCATCCCGGTCATCAACGAAAACGACACGGTGGTCACCGACGAAATCCGCTTCGGTGACAACGACACCCTGGCCGCCCTGGTAGCCAACCTGGTGGAAGCCGACCTGCTGGTCATTCTTACCGACCGCGACGGCATGTTCGACGCCGACCCGCGCAATAACCCTGACGCCCAGCTTATCTACGAAGCGCGCGCCGATGACCCGGCGCTGGACGCCGTGGCCGGCAGTGTCGGCGGCGCCCTGGGCCGTGGCGGCATGCAGACCAAACTGCGTGCCGCACGCCTGGCCGCACGTTCCGGCGCGCACACCATCATCGTCGGCGGGCGCCTGGAGCGCGTGCTGGACCGCCTCAAGGCCGGTGAGCGCATCGGCACCCTGTTGTCGCCGGAACGCGGCATGCTGGCGGCGCGCAAACAGTGGCTGGCCGGTCATCTGCAAACCCGAGGCACGCTGGTGCTGGACGAGGGGGCCGTATCAGCGTTGTCCCAAGGCAACAAGAGCCTGCTGCCGGTGGGCGTCAAATTGGTGCAGGGCAGCTTCCGCCGTGGCGAGATGGTGGTCTGCGTTGCGCCGGACGGTCGTGAAATTGCCCGTGGCCTGGCCAACTACAGCGCCCTTGAAGCGCAGAAAATCATTGGACAATCCTCTGATGCGATTGTCGGACTATTGGGTTACATGGCGGAACCTGAACTGGTGCACCGCGACAACCTGATCCTAGTCTAACCAAAGGAATACACGATGCGTTTAATGAAGGGAATGCTCGGCCTGCTGTTGGCCATGCCGCTGCTGGCGTCCGCCGAGGAAGTCGGCCAGGTGTCGACGGTGTTCAAGTTTGTCGGCCCCAACGACAGGATCGTGGTCGAAGCGTTTGATGACCCCAAGGTCGACGGCGTGACGTGCTACCTCTCGCGCGCCAAGACCGGCGGCGTCAAAGGCGGCCTGGGCCTGGCTGAAGACCGCGCCGAAGCCTCGATCGCCTGCCGTCAGGTAGGGCCGATCCGCTTCAAGGGCGAGCTCAAGGATGGCGACGAAGTGTTCAAGGAGCGCACCTCGCTGGTGTTCAAGACCATGCAGGTGGTGCGTTTCCTCGACAAGAAGCGCAACACCCTGGTGTACCTGGTGTACAGCGACCGACTGATCGAAGGCAGCCCGCAGAACGCCGTGACGGCGATTCCGATTTTGCCCTGGCCGACCGCTCAGTAACCCGTAGGCGAGTTTTGCAATCGGCGTCTATGATTGCAGGCTTGCGAGCTGTAATCTCGAAGCGCCGCAATGCGAAGAATATGGGATATCTGGAGTTCGTCATGAGTGCTTTCCACGACCTGAAACTCAAAGCGTTGGACGGACACGAGCTGCCGCTGGCGCCCTTAAAGGGGCAAGTGGTGTTGGTGGTCAACGTGGCCTCCAAATGTGGTTTGACCCCGCAATACGCCGCGTTGGAAAAACTCTACCAGCAGTACAAGGGCCAGGGCTTTACCGTACTTGGCTTGCCGTGCAATCAGTTTGCCGGCCAGGAGCCGGGTACTGAGGAAGAGATCCAGGCGTTCTGCAGCCTGAACTACGGGGTAACGTTCCCGCTGGGCAGCAAGCTCGAGGTCAACGGCCCTGATCGGCATCAACTGTACCGCTTGCTGGCAGGTGAGGGCGCCGAGTTCCCCGGGGATATCACGTGGAATTTCGAAAAATTCCTGCTGGGTAAAGACGGCCGGGTGCTCGCGCGCTTTTCGCCGCGTACAGCGCCGGATGATCCGACGATCGTCCAGGCCATCGAAAAAGCCCTGAGCTGAACCCCTTTCGGTGTAGCTTCAAGTCTCAAGTTGAAAGCCGCAAGAATAAGCGCCAGCGCTCTTCTTGCAGCTTCAAGCGTGTAGCTACTGACTGCTTTCATACACCTTAATCACTCGGATCAATAGTGCTACTCAGCGCTGCGCACTCCCCATATTATCTGCGTCATAAACTAAGTCTCCCGTGGAGTGCTCCCATGCCTGTCCAAGCCTTGTTCAAACCGTTCCAGCTCGGTGCATTGCAACTGTCGACGCGCGTGGTCATGGCGCCGATGACCCGCTCGTTCTCCCCGGGTGGCGTCCCTAATTCCAACGTCATCGAGTACTACCGTCGCCGCGCCGCCGCAGGCGTGGGCCTGATCATCACCGAAGGTACGGTGGTCGGCCATCAAGCCTCAAACGGCTACCCCAATGTTCCGCATTTCTACGGTGAAGCCGCCCTGGCTGGCTGGAAGAAGGTAGTCGACGCGGTGCACGCTGAAGGCGGCAAGATCGTTCCGCAATTGTGGCACGTAGGCAGCGTGCGTCGTATCGGCACCGAGCCAGATGCCAGCGTGCCAGCCTATGGCCCGATGGAAAAACTCAAGGATGGCAACGTGGTCGTCCACGGCATGACCACTCAGGACATCAAAGAAGTGATCAACGCCTTCGCCGAGGCCGCCAGGGATGCACAGAGCATCGGCATGGACGGTGTAGAGATCCACGGCGCCCACGGCTACCTGGTGGACCAGTTCTTCTGGGAAGGCAGCAACCAGCGCACCGACGAATACGGTGGCAGTCTGGCCAACCGTTCGCGCTTTGCGATCGAGCTGATCGAGGCCACCCGCGCCGCAGTTGGCCCGGACTTTCCGATCATCTTCCGTTTCTCCCAGTGGAAACAGCAGGACTACACCGCTCGCCTGGTGCAAACCCCGGAAGCGTTGGGCGAGTTCCTCAAGCCGTTGTCTGACGCCGGTGTGGACATTTTCCACTGCTCCACCCGTCGCTTCTGGGAACCGGAGTTTGAAGGCTCCAACCTCAACCTGGCCGGCTGGACGCGCAAGCTCACCGGTAAGCCGACCATTACCGTGGGCAGCGTGGGCCTGGATGGCGAGTTCCTGCAGTTCATGGTCAACACCGACAAGGTCGCGCAACCGGCCAGTCTTGAGAAACTGCTGGAGCGCCTGAACAACGACGAGTTCGACCTGGTCGCCGTGGGCCGCGCCCTGCTGGTTGATCCGGATTGGGCCGTGAAAGTGCGCGAAGGCCGGGAGAGCGATATCCTGCCATTCAGTCGTGAGGCGTTGACGACCCTGGTGTAAGCGGCGACAGGGCGGGCACTGGGGGCCCGTCCTTGCATACCCCGCGCAGTTGGCGCTCAAACTGTTCGATAATCGCCGGCCAACCCTGGCGGCTCGCATGCTGACGGGCATTCAGGCGCATGCGGCGCAAGCTTTCTGCGTCCTCCAGTAACCAGTTAGCGGCCTCACAAAACGCATTCTCATCTCCCGGCATCGCCAGCACACCGTTGTAGCCATGGCGAATATGCTGGGTCGCAGCCGCCTGATCGTAGGCCACCACACCCAAGCCCGAGGCCATCGCCTCCAACACCACGTTGCCGAAGGTTTCGGTCAGGCTGGGGAACAGGAACACATCGCCTGACGCGTAATGCCGCGCCAGTTCCTCGCCTCGCAAGGTGCCGCAGAAGATCGCTTCCGGCAGTTCCTTTTCCATCATCGCCCGTTGCGGGCCATCGCCGACGATGATCAGCTTCATCTGACGCTGGGGATAAGTGTCCTGCAACGTCTCAAAGCAACGCTTGAGCAATCCCAGGTTCTTCTCCTGCGCAAGTCTGCCTACGTAGAGCACGGCAGTTTGCTCACTGTTCAATGCCCAGCTTTCCCGCAGCGCGTTGTCGCGTCTGGCCGGGTGGAACAACTGGCTGTCCACCCCGCGTGACAACATCCCCAGACGCTCGAAATGCCTGCGCTCCAACTCCAGGCGCTGGCTGGCGCTGGGCACCAGGGTCAAGGTCGAACGGTTATGAAACCAGCGTAGGTAGTGAGTGACCATTCGGCTCAGCATGCTCAAGCCGTATTGGTTCGAGTACTGCTGGAAATTGGTATGAAAGCCACTGACCACGCTGATCCCCAGGCGCCGCGCGGCGCGCAGGGCAGAGAGACCCAATGGCCCCTCGGTGGCGATGTACAGCACGTCCGGACGCTGACGGGTCCAGCGTCGCAGCAATTTGTGCATCGACGACTGTCCCCATTGCAGGCCCGGGTACCCGGGTAGCGGCCAGCCACGGCACAGCAGCAACTCATCGTCGCTGGGGCGGCTCTGGTCGACGCCCTGGCGCGGGCGCACCAGCTCGACTTGATGGCCGCGCGCCCGCAACCCCTCGCACAAGCGGCCAAGGGTATTGGCCACCCCGTTGATCTCTGGCGGGAAGGTTTCGGTAATCAGGGTGATGTGAAGCGAGGCTGTCATCATGACCCACAGTGTCGCCGTGGGCCATGTCGTCATTGTGTCATCGGCATGATGGATTTATGACTGGGTCACTTTTTTCGGCACCGCCATCGCTTCGGCACCTTGCTCGCGCACCCAGAACAACGTGGCCCCGGCGACTGCCGCCGGCATCATCAGCAGGTTGACCACTGGCACCAGCAGCACCAGGTAGACGATGCCGCCGAAACTCATGCTCTGCCAACGTTTCTGGCGCAGCCAGGCGAGCATCTCGTTCCAGCCCAGCTTGTGGTTGTCCGCCGGGTAGTCGATGTACTGGATCGCCATCATCCACACGCCAAACAACAGCCATAGTGGCGCGGCGATCAGGTTGACCACCGGAATGAATGACAGGATAAACAAGCCGATGGCCCGTGGCAGGAAGTAGCCCAGCTTGCGCATTTCCCGGGCCAGCGTGCGCGGGACCATGGCGACCAACTCGCCCCAGCTGAAGGCCGGAAAATCGTCCGTGCCACGTACCACCACTTCGACCTTCTCCGAGAGAAAGCCGTTAAAGGGCGCGGCGATGATGTTGGCCAGCATGGTGAAGGTGAAAAACACCATCAGCACCACTAGCACCACAAACAGAGGCCAGATGAGGTAATTCAGAAAACTCAGCCAGCTCGGCAGCGTCGGCATCAAATGGTCGACCCACAAACTGAATTGATGACCGGCGAAATAGATCAAGCCGACGAACAGCACCAGGTTGATCGCCAGCGGTAGCAAAACAAACAGGCGCAGGCCAGGGCTCAACACCAGTTTGAGGCCTTCACGCAGGTATTGCGGGCCGGAAAGAGCAGGGGCGGGCATGGAGAACTCCGAGCAAAGTGGCGAACGCGCCGACCTTACCGACTTTGCACCTTAGGCGAAAGCGGCGACATCAGCGGTAACAAACGTGTCGATGAACCAAGCCGACTGCATAGAGACCACCTATGAGCTGGATTGTTATTCCGTATTTCCTTAATCTTGCCCCCCTCGATACGCTGCACCCATTATTTTTCAGGGTCTGCGAGTTCAAGCCTTCCCCAAGTGCTTCGTGGTCCCTTTTTTATTCCAGCCGCCTTGTAGTCCGGGCGGTCGATAGGAGTGAGTCATGTCTGATACCCGTCATTCGCGAGTGATTATTCTCGGTTCCGGCCCTGCCGGTTATAGCGCTGCTGTCTACGCTGCCCGGGCCAACCTCAAGCCGCTGCTGATCACCGGCATGCAGGCGGGTGGTCAGTTGACCACCACCACCGAAGTCGACAACTGGCCGGGCGACGTCCATGGCCTCACCGGCCCGGTGCTGATGGAGCGTATGAAAGAACACGCCGAGCGCTTTGAAACCGAAATCGTGTTTGATCACATCAACAAAGTCGACTTCTCGAAAAAGCCTTACAGCCTGACCGGCGACAGCGGCGTATACACCTGTGACGCGCTGATCATCGCCACTGGTGCCAGCGCCCGCTACCTGGGCCTGCCATCGGAAGAAGCGTTCATGGGCAAGGGCGTATCCGCCTGCGCGACCTGCGATGGTTTCTTCTATCGCAACAAACCCGTCGCCGTGGTCGGCGGCGGCAACACGGCCGTGGAAGAGGCGCTGTACCTGGCGAACATCGCCAGCACCGTGACCCTGGTTCACCGCCGCGAGACCTTCCGGGCCGAGAAGATCCTGATCGACAAGCTGCACGCCCGTGTCGCTGAAGGTAAGATTATCCTCAAGCTCAACGCCACCCTGGACGAAGTCCTGGGCGACAACATGGGCGTGACCGGCGCCCGTCTGAAAAACAACGACGGCAGCTTTGACGAACTGAAAGTCGACGGCGTGTTCATCGCCATCGGCCACACCCCGAACACCTCGCTGTTCGAAGGCGTGCTGGAAGCCAAAGACGGTTACCTGGTGGTGCAGGGCGGCCGTGAAGGCAACGCCACCGCCACCAACATCGAAGGTATCTTCGCTGCCGGTGACGTAGCCGACCACGTTTACCGCCAGGCCATCACCTCGGCCGGCGCCGGTTGCATGGCGGCACTGGATGCCGAGCGTTACCTGGACGGCCTGCAGAACGCTTCGTTCTGACCCCGTTGAACTAAAAAACCGGCTGTGAGGCCGGTTTTTTATGTCCGCGATTCAACTAACACCCAGGTCATGAAGTGTTAACCCAGTCCTTGTGGGAGCTGGCTTGCCTGCGATAGCGGCGTGTCAGTCACCATCGCCATCGCGGGCAAGCCCGGCTCCCACAGTGAACGGGTTTCTAGATTGAATCAGCGGCGTGTCAGGGGGTGTGCGGTGAACTTCACGCCGGCCAGGCCATGCGCGATCAGTGCGCGGATGTTGCCGTGGTCGCTGCCCTCAGGCGTCGCCACCACCGAACGGTAATGCTCGCCAAAAGCCAGCAGCGCTTCCTGATCGCTCAGACTTTCCAGCAGGGCCAAACCCAGTGTCTTGCACGAACCCTCATTCTGCCCGGCCGCATTTTCTACATGGCCGTTGGTGAAGGCCTGCGGCTGGTAGTCGTAACCAGCAGCAACAAACGCCAAGGTATCGGCAAACACATGTTCGCCACTGTTGAGGCTTACGCGCAGGGTGTTCAAATCAGTCATGGGTCTTTCCTTTCGCGAACGCTGCCTGTTGGTCGGCGCTGGCTTCTTTCTGGTAGGTGGCTTTCCACTCGGCGTATGGCATGCCGTACACCACCTCACGGGCGTCATCGAGGCTCAGCTCGATCTGACGCTCGTCAGCCTCGGCCTTGTACCACTTGGACAAGCAGTTGCGGCAGAAGCCCGAGAGGTTCATCAGGTCGATGTTCTGCACATCCTTACGGCTGTCCAGGTGGGCTACCAGCCGGCGAAAGGCGGCGGCTTCGAGTTCGAGGCGTTGTTGATCGTTCATGGTGGTCTCTTCGAGACAGCTATCAGCGGGTAAGCTTCAAGCTGCAAGTTGGAATGAGGTTGGCTTTAACGTGTGGCTTGAAGCTTATCGCTTGAGGCTGAGCGGCTCGCCGCGAGCGTTATCGAAACCGATTCGGCAAAGCGCAGCGCGTGGGGCTTGTCGACTTCGACTTCGGCGTACAGCACCGACTCATTGCTCATCACCAGGTCCAGCAATTCCTGGGTCAAGCGCTCCAGCAAGGCAAAGCGGTTGCCTTCCACATGGGCGATGATCGCCTTGGTGATGGTGCGGTAGTTCAGCGCATGGTCGATGTCATTGTCGCGCACGGCTTCCTGGGCGGCATACAGGATGGTCAGGTTGATCAGCACATCCTGCTTGTTGAGGATTTCGTCCTCGTTGATACCGATATAGGTGCGTAGGCACAGGTCCTTGACCCGGATACGCGCCATGCCTGGTTGAAGTTGTGGCATTGCTACTTGCTCCGTCCAATCAGTTGCAGGAACTCCATGCGCGTGGTGTTCGACTCGCGGAACGCGCCGAGCATCACCGAGGTGTTCATGGTTGAATTCTGTTTTTCCACGCCGCGCATCATCATGCACATATGCTTGGCTTCGATCACCACGGCCACGCCGGCCGCCTGGGTCACGTCCTGGATGGCGTCGGCAATTTGCCGCGTGAGGTTTTCCTGGATCTGCAGGCGCCGGGCGAACATGTCGACGATACGCGCCAGTTTCGACAGGCCCAGCACCTTGCCGGTCGGAATATAGGCCACATGGGCCTTGCCGATAAAGGGCAGCAGGTGGTGTTCGCACAGCGAGTACAACTCGATGTCCTTGAGGATCACCATCTCGTCATTGTCAGAGGCGAACAGCGCGCCGTTGACGATCTCCTCCAGGTTCTGCGCGTAGCCATTACACAGGTATTGCATGGCCTTGGCGGCGCGCTTGGGGGTATCGAGCAAGCCTTCGCGCTCGGGGTCTTCGCCCAGGCCTTTAAGGATCTCGCGGTAGTGTTGGGGCAGGGATAAGGTCATACAACATCCTCACAAACGGCTTACTTGATATGCCGCCCGCCGTTGACGGTCAGGGTGGTTCCGGTGACATAAGGGTTGTCCAGCAGGTAGCGCACGCTCTGGTAGATCACCTCGGGCCCAGGCTCGATGCCCAGTGCCGACTTGGCCAGTACCTTGGCGCGGTAGGCAGCATCGTCGCCGTCGTTGAACATCACCATCGCCGGTGCGATGCCGTTGACCTTGATCAGCGGCGCGAACTGCGCGGCAAATGACAGCGTAAGGCTGTCGAGCCCGGCCTTGGTGGCGCAGTAGGCGATGTGCTGGCGGCTGCCCTTGCGCACCACGTCATCGCTGATATGCACGATGTCGGCCGGTGTCGAGCGTTGCAGCAAGGGTGAACAATGCAGGTTGATCAGGTACGGCGCAAGCATGTGCACGCTGAACATGTCGGTAAAAGCGCGGCTTTCGTCGCCAGGCGTTTCCGCGACCCAGGCCGAGGCGTTATGGATGATCGCGCGCAGGCTCTGGGTGTGGGTGTGCAGCTCGGCGATAAACGCGAGAATTCCGGCTTCGTCAGAGAAATCGGCATATACACCGATGGCCCCACGCTCGCGCAACGCCTGCACGCCGGGCCGCTCGCTGAGGTAGCTGAAAATCACCGAGTGGCCTTCGTCCAGCAGGCGCTGGGCGCAATGCAGGCCGACACGCTGGCCGGCGCCGGTGATCAGAATCGGGGCGTTCGTTGCAGTCATGAGAGGCTCGGGTCGCTGGCAGATTGAAACTATACCAGCGACCGCCCGCCCCTGTACTCATGCGGCAGCTTCAGTGACCTTGCGCGGTGGGGAAGGATGTAGCCAATTCGCCAGCAGGTGGGTCGAGAGTGGGATAAACAGATAAACCATCAAGGGCGTGAGCGCCAGGGTGCTGACCAGCACACGTGGCACCAGCTCCAGTTCATTGAGCAGCGGGCCCAATACAAAGTTGAACAGCAGCGATACCGGGAAGAACGCCAGCCAGATCGCCACGGCCTGCTTCCAGCGTGGCGGGCGCGCACCCACCGCGCCGAACCAGCCGTCGATGCCGCGTACGCGGTGCTCGGACGGGTCGGCAAACAATTCGCTGCCACGGCTCAACCAGGCACTGCGGGAGGCAGAAAACTCCCAGGCATGCAGGGTGTGCTCATCGGCGAAGCGGAAAATGATCTGGAACTCATCATCATTGGGCGGCGGGGCAAGAACGCCTGAGCCCAGGTAGCCAGGAAAGTCGGTGGCCAATTGCTCGCCTTCGCGCAGCCAGGCCATCAGTTCTTCGTAGCGACCCTTGGCCACGCGGCGCGCAACCATCAGGGTGACGGGTGAGGTAGACATTGTGTATCTCCAAGTGTGCGGGTGCGCTGGGCCGGGTAGGCGGCACACAAACGAGGCTGCGGGGTGTGGCAGCGACGTAGAAAAAACAGGCAAGGATTATTCCTGTTTTATCGAAATACACCAGATACTTTGGTCGCGTCGCCCTGTAACTTGTATCGCGCCGCCGAATAAGCGTTAAATAGTGTTCAAATTGACACGGATGTTTTTCATCTCTGATGCCCGAAATTACTGCTCCCCAGCACGAAAAGACGCCTGACAATGTCACTGATTGCGACGACCTTTTCCCTATTCGTGAAGTCGCCCGGCTGACCGGCGTCAACCCGGTCACTCTGCGCGCCTGGGAGCGTCGCTACGGCCTGATCCAGCCCAAGCGCACCGAAAGCGGGCATCGGTTGTACTCGCGCAACGATATCGACACCGTGCACCGGGTGCTGGACTGGATCGAACGTGGCGTCGCGGTGAGCAAAGTCGGCAAACTCCTCGCACGAGACGAGCCGCTCAGCGAACCTGGCACCGCGCCTGAAACGCAGGTGGAGTGGGTCCAGTGGCAGGAGCGCCTGCGCCTTGCAATCAGCGCATTCGATGACCGTGAGTTGGACCGACTGTACGGCCAGATCTTTTCCGCCTACCCGATTGCGGTAGTGTTTCAAGACATTCTCATGCCGCTGTGGCAGGCATTGCTGCGCCACCAAGGGCGCTTCGGCCAAGCCAGCGAGTGGCTGTTCTTCGACAATCACCTGCGCTCGCGCACCGCGCAACGTCTGCAAGTGGCAGCGGCCGCGTCGGTGCCTCGGGTATTGCTGGCGGCCGTTGCCGGGGAATGCCGCGAGTTGGAGTTGCTGGTCGCGGGCCTGCTGATGTCGGGGGAAACGCTCGCGGTGAAGGTCATGGGCGTAGGCCAGCCATTCGATGAATTGACGCTGATCTGCGAAAAGACCCAGCCGCAAGCCTTGGTACTGTTCTCCAATCGCGCACCCGGCAGCGAACTGCCGCTGCGACTCAAGCGTCTGGCGCTGACCCTGAATTGCCCGTTGCTGCTGGCAGGTGATGCCGCCGACCTGGCGCAGGAAAGCCTTAAGGGCTCGCCAATCGGTTGCCTGGGTAACGAGGGGCGGCTGATGCAGCGCCGCTTACAGCAATTCCTGGCGGGTGGCCTGGATACCTGAGCTCAGGCATGAACCTCTGGATGGGCCAAGCGGTGCTGGTGCAGGATGAACTGGCGCAGGCGCTCGATTTCTCCGGCGTCGCTCTGGTTCAGTCGATAGGCGAACAACCCGCGCGCGGTTTCTCGTTCGAACGTTCCGCGCAACGCAATGCGCTCATAGCCCGACGGGCTGAACCACAGTGAAAAGGTTTTAGGTGGCTGGATCCGGCCCCGAATCTCCACCAGTACGCCTTTGAACGATACCTCATGCACCCATATCGCGCCCGGGTTGCCCTTGATATTTTCCAGCGCCACTGGGGTTTCAAGCGCCAGGCGCCACGGCCGGATCATTGGCCCGTCTTCGAAAATACTCGGCACGCCCAAGCGCAGGTGAACCGCGTGAAACTCATCTTCGACCAAGTGCAGCGGGAAGGTCAGTTGCTGGTTGTCGAACTGCGCCTGGATGGTGACCTGGTCGTGGGCGGCCAGGCGAGTGAGCAGGTCGCGAATTTGCGCACCCCCATTAACCGTCAGGCTCGACGACGCATCCCGCAGGTTCAACTGTGGGTTGTGCTGCATGGTCTGGATAAAATCCAGTTCGTCCTGCGTCAGGAGTGCGTCGCGTTGCATGAGGCCTGCTCAACGGGTAGGGGGTAAAACGCCATTATCCTCTTAATCACCGTTTTATCTAATCTTTGTTAGATTCGATCGTCGTCTTGAGTGCGGCCAGCTCTGCCTTGAGTTCGGCGACTTGCGCTTCCAATTGGGCCACGCGCTGCTGGGCTTTGACTTGAACGGTGACGTCCTTTTGAACGCCGATGAAGTAAGTCTGTTTGTCTGCCGCGTTGTAAAGGGTGGATATCGACAGCTCATTCCAGAAGTGCGTGCCGTCCTTGCGGTAATTGCGCAGGGTTTCGCGACAATTGCCATCATTGCCCAGCGCTTCTCGAATGGCGATAAGGCCCGGTTGGTCCCGGTCTCCCGATTGCAGGAAACGGCAATCCTGGTAGAGGATTTCATCGCGGGCGTAGCCGGTCAGCCGCTCAAAAGCAGGGTTGACGTAGATCAGTGGCAAGTCCTTGCCTTCCCGTTCAGCGATAACAATGCCGTCATTCGAGGCGTCGATGACCATTTGCATCAATTGAGCGTTAATCATGCGGGGCTTCATCCATGTGAGGTGTCGCAAGTCTAAGACACCCCGGCATTCTTTCCATCCGGGCGCGACGTTTTTTTGAAGGGGTCGGTTGAGCTGCTAATATCCCACGCTTTCGCTCAACTACAGGATTAGATTGATGAAAGTCGCCATCCTTTCCGGCTCGGTCTACGGCACTGCTGAAGATGTCGCTCGCCATGCTGGCAGTATCCTCAATGCCGCAGGTTTCGAGGCCTGGCACAACCCCCGCGCCAGTCTGGCGCAGGTGCAGGCATTTGCGCCGGACGCTTTTCTGGCGGTGACGTCCACCACCGGCATGGGCGAGTTGCCCGACAACCTGCAACCCCTGTATTCGACGATTCGCGACCAACTGCCCGCCGCCTGGCGTGGCCTGCCCGGTGCAGTCATCGGCCTGGGCGACGCCAGCTATGGCGATACTTTCTGCGGTGGCGGCGAGCAAATGCGCGAGCTGTTTGCTGAGCTGGGCGTGCGCGAAGTGCTGCCGATGCTGCGCCTGGACGCCAGCGAAAGTGTCACCCCGGAAACTGACGCCGAACCGTGGCTGGCCGAATTGGTCACTGCACTGCGCGGTTGAGCGCTCATTCGCGCACCAATGCCTGTGCCGCCCCTTTATTGGCGGCACTTCTCTGACGTTGTTCACACGAATTTAAACTATTCTCAACACTGACTCGTACGGTCATCAAGCTGGCTGCCAAGGCAACTACGGCGGCCACGACGTCTGACTAGACTGGCCCATCACTCAAAAAAACAATAAGAAAGTGCGCCAAGGAGGTCGTTACCGTGAGCCTAGCCCCCGTTCTATCGCCACAGAATGTCAAAGACCAGGTCAGCGCTGCCGAGTGGCAAACCCGCGTCGACCTGGCAGCCTGTTATCGCCTGGTGGCGCTGCATGGTTGGGATGACCTGATCTTTACGCATATCTCGGCCAAGGTGCCGGGCACCGATGATTTCCTGATCAACCCTTATGGGTTGATGTTTGACGAGATTACCGCGTCGAGCCTGGTCAAGGTCGATCAGGCCGGCAACAAGCTGATGGAGAGCCCCTACGAGATCAACCCCGCGGGCTACACCATCCACAGCGCCATCCATGAAGTTCGCCACGACGTGACCTGTGTGCTGCACACCCACACCGCTTCGGGTGTTGCGGTGGCTGCGCAGAAACAAGGCGTGTTGCCGATCAGCCAGCAGTCCCTGTTCGTGCTGTCGAGCCTGGCCTATCACGCCTACGAAGGGGTGGCGTTGAACCATGAAGAGAAGGCCCGCTTGCAGGCCGATCTTGGCGAAAACAATTTCCTGATGCTGCACAACCACGGTCTTCTGACTTGCGGCAGCACCATCGCCGACACTTTTTTGATGATGTTTACCTTCCAGCGCGCCTGCGATATCCAGGTGCTGGCGCAAAATGGCGGCGCTGAATTGATCGCCATCGGGCCACAGATACTCGCCGGTGCCAAGGCAATGGTGGCGGCGGTCACAAAGAGCGCACAAAGTATGGGGGGCGCGCTGGCCTGGCCGGCGTTGCTGCGCAAGTTGGACCGCGTCGATCCTGGGTATAAAACCTGATGCCACTCGCCGAGATTCCGCTCAGTGTCTGGCGCAAACGCAGCCAGGCATTCGAATTCCACGGCCGCACCATCCGTTACTGGGTGGCTGGGCAGGGCGAGCCGTTGCTGCTGATCCATGGCTTTCCCACTGCCAGTTGGGACTGGCACTACTTGTGGCAGCCCCTGGCCCAGCGCAACTTGGTGATCGCCTGCGACATGCTCGGTTTTGGCGACTCGGCCAAGCCGCTGGACCACGGTTATTGCCTACTGGAACAGGCGGACTTGCAGCAGGCACTGCTGGAACACCTGCGAGTCGAGCAGCCGGTGCATGTGCTGGCCCATGACTACGGCGACAGCGTCGCCCAGGAGTTGCTGGCGCGGCACTATGAAGGTCGCTTTCAGATGGCCAGTTGTGTGTTTCTCAACGGGGGGTTGTTTCCTGAGACCCATCGCCCGGCGCTGGTACAAAAGCTCTTGCTCAGCCCCCTGGGCTGGATGATCGGCCGTGCGTTTGGGCGCAATGCCCTGGCGAACAGCTTCAGCCAGATATTCGGCCTCAATACCCGCCCCAGCGAAAGCGCCCTGGATGATTTCTGGAGCCTGATCGAGTGCCAAGAAGGCACGCGCATCCTGCACAAGCTCGTCGCCTACATTCCTCAGCGTCGGCGCCTGCGTGATCGTTGGGTCGCGGCAATGCAGCAGGCTGAAGTCCCACTGCGGGTGATTGATGGCGAGATAGACCCGATCTCCGGCGCCCACATGGTTGAGCGTTACCACGCGTTGGTGCCCCACGCCGACACGGTCTTGCTGGCCAATATCGGCCACTATCCGCAGATCGAGGCGCCGGTGCAGGTGCTCAAGCACTACCTGGCGTTTCGCGAGCGAATTGCTGGCCCAGTGCGGGAGCTGGCTTGCCTGCGATAGCCATAGGTATCTACACACAATTAGATTTTCGTTAGCCCATCATAATCATCCCCCTACCTTATCGAGCACCATTCAGCCCCTGCCGTATCTATTGTGACCAGAGCCCCGGTGCCTGACACTCGACCCATTCCCATTGTCGCCATTGGAGTTCGGTATGAGTGAGTCAGTGCAGTTCCAGGATAAGGTCGTGATCGTCACCGGTGCCGGCGGCGGATTGGGCCGGGCCCATGCGCTGTTGTTCGCTAAACATGGCGCCAAAGTGTTGGTCAACGATCTCGGTGGTTCTACCCAGGGTGAAGGCGCGAATGCCTCGGCCGCCGACCGGGTCGTGGCCGAGATTCGTGAAGCGGGCGGTATCGCCGAGGCCAACCATGACTCTGTCACCGACGGTGACAAGATCGTGCAGAACGCCCTCGATGCCTTCGGCCGTATCGATGTGGTGGTCAATAACGCTGGCATTCTGCGTGACAAGACCTTCCACAAAATGGACGACAGCGATTGGGACCTGGTTTACCGGGTGCATGTCGAAGGCGCCTACAAAGTCACCCGCGCTGCTTGGCCCCATCTGCGCGAGCAAGCTTACGGCCGGGTGATTTTCACGGCGTCCACCTCGGGCATCTATGGCAACTTTGGCCAGTCCAACTACGGCATGGCCAAGCTTGGCCTCTATGGGCTGACCCGCACGCTGGCGCTGGAAGGGCGCAAGAACAACATTCTGGTGAACGCCATTGCCCCCACCGGCGGCACGCGCATGACCGAAGGCTTGATCCCGCCGCAAGTGTTCGAGCGCCTCAAGCCGGAGCTGGTCAGCCCGCTGGTGGTGTACCTGGGCAGCGAGGCGTGTCAGGAAACCTCGGGGCTGTTTGAAGTAGGCGGCGGCTGGATCGGCAAGACCCGCTGGGAGCGTAGCCTGGGCGTGGGCTTTGACCCGGAAGCCGGCTTCTCGCCCGACGATGTGGCCGCACACTGGCAGCAGATCTGCGACTTCGACGGTGCAGCCCACCCCAAGGACAATATCGAGGCATTGAAGGAGATGATGGCCAATCTGCAGAAATACAGCCTGTGATCGTTGCTTGAAAAAGATTGAATCCTGCGGGGCGCTGATGGCGCCCCGTTTTATTTAAGGCATAAAAAAGGCCGCTGCATAGGCAGCGGCCGAAGTAAGACGTTGGATCAAGGAGCGACAAATCAACGTCAGTGAACACCGGTAACGGATTGAAAATAATCATCAATCCATTTGAATCTGGCTTTTCTTCCGGTTAGGAAAGCGGGCCGTTGGCCCTGAAAGCCCGGCAAGAATAGCCGTTAGTAACAAAATGAGTAATGGCGATTCATGACAAGGACTGTTGCTGAATCAGCAACAGTTATGACCTGCTCCATCCATCTTCCTGATAACCCGCCATCCACACGGTGCATGCCCGCGCGCAGACCCAGGCCAGAGCGCCCGGTAATCCTTTCGAGCGACAACACGAATCCCTCCTTGGTGCGCTTATCCCTCCTGATGGTCGGCAGTAGGGTGGGGCCTTCTGTCACTCATCGGGGAAGACGCATGACAAGAACAACAATGCGCGCCATCTTCAGGCCACAGGCGCTGGCCGCTGCGGTTGCGTTGGGTTGCTGTGCGCAGGCACAGGCTGTTTCATTCAACATTGGCGAGATCGAAGGGCAATTCGATTCCTCACTGTCGGTGGGCGCAAGTTGGGGCATGCGCGATGCGGACAAAAAGCTGGTGGGCACCGTCAATGGCGGTAGCGGCCAGGCTTCCACCGGGGATGACGGGCGCCTGAACTTCAAGAAGGGCGAAACCTTCTCGAAAATTTTCAAAGGTTTGCACGACCTTGAATTGAAGTACGGCGACACGGGCGTGTTTGTCCGTGGCAAATACTGGTACGACTTCGAACTCAAGGACGAAGATCGCGAGTTCAAGCAGATCAGCGACCACAACCGCAAGGAAGGCGCCAAGTCCAGCGGTGCGCAGATCCTCGATGCCTTCGTTTATCACAACTACTCACTGGGCAATCTGCCGGGCACCGTGCGCGCGGGTAAACAGGTGGTGAGTTGGGGTGAAAGTACCTTCATCGGCAACTCCATCAACAGCATCAACCCGATTGACGTGTCTGCCTTCCGTAGACCGGGTGCCGAGATCAAGGAAGGGCTGATCCCGGTCAACATGCTGTTCGCTTCACAAAGCCTGACCAACCAACTGACCGTAGAAGGGTTCTACCAGTTGGAATGGGACCAGACGGTGCTGGATAACTGCGGCACGTTTTTTGGCAGCGATGTGGCGGCGGATGGTTGCACCAACAACTACACCGTGGGTAACCCTGCGATCGCGCCTTTGCAGCCGGTGGCAGCGAACTTTGGCCAAGGGTTCAGTGTGACCAATGAGGGGGTAATCGTGCGCCGCGCCGGCGATCGTGACGCACGCGACTCCGGCCAATTTGGTGCCGCGCTGCGTTGGTTGGGCGATGACACCGAGTACGGCGTGTACTTCATGAATTACCACAGTCGAACGCCCACGGTAGGCACGATTACCAACAACTCTAACGCGACGACGATGGATTCCATCCGTAACCTTGCCAACTTCCTGCGGCCGGGAACCGGGGACGGTTTGGTCACCAGCACTATGCTCGGACGTGGCCAGTATTACCTTGAATACCCGGAAGATATCCGCCTGTTTGGCGCCAGCTTCTCCACCACCTTGCCCACCGGTACGGCGTGGACTGGCGAGATCAGCTACCGACCGAACGCACCGGTGCAACTGAATACAACCGACCTCACCCTGGCCCTGATCAACCCCACTTCCGGCCAACTGGCCTCACCCATTCGTAGCAATTTCGGCGACGACAACAAAGGCTACCGCCGCAAGGAAATCACCCAGATCCAAAGCAGCATGACCCAGTTCTTCGACCAAGTGCTGGGCGCTGAGCGCCTGACGCTGGTGGGCGAAGCGGCCATCGTGCACGTCGGCGGCCTGGAGGATAAATCCAAGCTGCGTTACGGCCGCGACTCGGTGTACGGCGCTTATGGTTTCCAAGGCGACACCGATGGTTTTGTCACGTCCACCTCCTGGGGTTATCGCGCGCGGGCGATCCTTGACTACAACAACGTGATCGCCGGGATCAACCTCAAGCCCAACCTGTCCTGGTCCCATGACGTTGCCGGCTACGGCCCCAACGGCCTGTTCAACAAAGGCGCCAAGGCGATCAGTGCAGGGGTCGATGCGGACTACCGCAACACCTACACCGCCAGCCTCAGCTACACCGACTTCTTTGGTGGCGACTACAACACCCTGACCGACCGTGACTTCCTCGCCCTCAGCTTCGGCGTGAACTTCTGATTTGGCTTAAAGAAGGACAAGACTCTATGCGTAAGATAATTGCGGTAATGGCCCTCAGCCTGTTGGCCGCCAACGTGATGGCGGCGGTGTCGCCGGAAGAGGCGGCCAAGCTGGGCACCACCCTGACCCCGGTGGGCGCCGAAAAAGCCGGCAATGCCGATGGCTCGATCCCGGCCTGGACTGGCGGCATTCCCAAAAACGCCGGTGCGGTGGACAGCAAGGGCTTCCTCGCCGACCCGTTCGCCAGTGAAAAACCGTTGTTCGTGATCACCGCCGCCACCGTCGACAAATATAAAGACAAGCTGTCTGACGGCCAGGTAGCGATGTTCAAGCGCTATCCCGAGACCTATAAAATTCCCGTGTATCCAAGCCACCGCACGGTCAATCTGCCGCCGGAGATCTACGAGTCGATCAAGCGCAGCGCGCTGAACGTCAAGGCCATCAACGACGGTAATGGCCTGGAAAATTTCACCGGCAACCGCTACTACGCGTTCCCGATTCCCAAGAATGGCGTGGAGGTGCTGTGGAACCACATCACCCGTTACCACGGTGGCAACCTGCGCCGCATCATCATCCAGGCCACCCCGCAGACCAACGGCGGTTACACGCCGATCCGCTTCGAAGAAGAAGTGGCGGTGCCGCAAGCGATCCCGGACATGGACCAGGCCAAGGCCGCCAACGTACTGAGCTTTTTCAAGCAATCGGTGACGGCGCCGGCGCGGCTGGCGGGCAACGTGCTATTGGTGCACGAAACCCTCGACCAGGTGAAGGAGCCGCGCCTGGCCTGGATCTACAACGCTGGCCAGCGCCGCGTGCGTCGCGCGCCGCAGGTGTCGTATGACGGTCCGGGTACTGCATCCGATGGGCTGCGCACCACGGATAACTTCGATATGTTCTCCGGCGCGCCTGACCGTTATGACTGGAAGCTGGTGGGCAAGAAGGAGATGTACATCCCCTACAACAGCTACAAGCTGGACCAGCCAACGCTCAAGTACGACGACATCATCAAGGCCGGCCACATCAATCAGGACCTGACCCGCTATGAGTTGCACCGCGTGTGGGAAGTGGTTGGCACGGTCAAGCCGAGCGAGCGGCACATCTACGCCAAGCGCCACATGTACATCGACGAAGACAGCTGGCAGGTGGCATTGGTGGATCACTACGACGGCCGTGGCCAACTGTGGCGGGTTGCCGAGGGGCATGCGCAGTTCTACTACAACCACCAGGTGCCGGCCTACACGGTGGAGACGCTGTACGACATCATCGCCGGGCGCTACATCGCCCTGGGGATGAAGAACGAGGAGAAGAGCAGTTTTGTGTTTGGGTTCAAAGCCAAGGCTGCGGATTACACACCGGCGGCGTTGAGGACTGAAGGCGTTCGCTGATGTTGGTGTGAAAATGCAATCCAACTGTGGGAGCGGTCTTGCTCCCACATTGGGTTTTGTGCATGTCTTACAATCATTGTGCTGAATCTTTCTTCAACAACCGCCGACCACAGGACTAGGGTAGTCGCCACGTTGCATAATAATAAAAACGCAGGATGCAGCAATGACCGCCATGACACGCTGCCTGGACCGTCCTGGATTCATGCCTCGGCTGTCCGCCCACCATCTGCTGCGCCCGCGCTTGGCGGGCCCTTTGCTGGCGGCTTCGGCGCGGGTGAAGCTGTTGTGCGCGCCGGGTGGCAGTGGCAAGAGTGCGTTGCTCGCCGAGTGCGCATTGCAGGCACCCAAGGATTGCCAAGTGTATTGGTTGGCGCTCAATGGTGTTGCCCTCAGCCCTCTTGATCTGTGCCTGCGCCTGGCGCAAAGCCTCGGCTTGCCATTCACCGATGAAGCCACGTTGCTGCTGGACCTTGGCCGCTGGCACACCTCGGCGTGGGTGTTCCTCGATGACTTCTGCCGCTTGCCCGCGCCCGACACCGACGCCTTGCTCGACCGCCTGCTCACTGCCAGCAGCCCGGCGTTGAGCTGGTGGCTTGGGGCGCGGCGCCGGCCGGCGTGCAACTGGCCGCGGCTGTTGCTCGACGATGAGTTGCTGGAGTGTGGCGCCGAGTTGGCGTTTGATGCTGAGGAAATCAAGCAACTGCTCAGCCATGCGCCAGGGCAGTCCGTCGACCGTGTGTTGCAGTTCAGCGCCGGCTGGTGCGCCGGTGTGCGCATCGCGCTGCTCGGCGATGGTCACCCGGACAAAACCTTGCTCGACTATTTGCAACACGAGCTGTTCAGCACCTTGCCGACCGAGCTGGCTGAAGCCTGGCGCGTGCTGGCCCATCTGCCGCGTTTCAATACGGGCTTGTGCGAGCACCTGTTCGGCGTTGGCGACGGTGTCCAATACCTGCGGGGCTTGCAGGCCCTCGGTGCGTTTATCCAGCCTTGGGAAGACACGGGCTGGCAACAGGTTTTCCCGCCGCTGGCACAGCTGATGCGTGATGAGCCCTGGCCGGCCAAGCGCTCCTGGCACCGGCGCGCCTGCCAATGGTTCACCGCCGAACAGGACTGGCAGGCAGCATTTGAACAAGCCTTGCTGGCCGAAGAATATGAAGCCGCGGTGAGCTTGCTGAAGTACTTCAGTTTCGAGGACCTGTTCCGCCAGCAGAACGCGGTGTTGCTTTTGCGTCTGCATGAACAGCATGGCGATGAATTGATGCTCGGCTCGGCGCAACTGGTCGGGCTGGTGACGGCGGCATTGCTGTTCGCCGGGCGTTTTGACCAGGCCGCGCAATGCATCGACCAGCTTGCGCGGTTCGCTCCGCAACCGACGGCGGCGCAACAACGCTATCTGCTGGCGCGCTGGCAGGCGCAATGGGGCTGGCTGCTGCATTTGGGCGGCGATGCCGAGCGCTCTCGCGAACATTTCCTTGAGGCACTGCAAGCCTTGCCCGACAGTGCCTGGACGTCGCGGCTGATGTGCCTGTCGGGCCTGACCCAGCAAGCCTTGCTGCGTGGCGAGTTGGACGTGGCCCAGAGCCTGAGCCGTGAAGCGTTGTGCCTGGCCCGGGCCCACGGTTCGTTGCTGCTCGAGGCCTTGCTCGAACTGGATCACGCGCAATTACTGGAACAGCGCGGCGCGCCGTATCGGGCGCAAAGCCTGCTGGAAAATGTGCAGGCGATGTTGCTCGAACAGCGGCTCAAGGCCGGGCCCTTGGTCGGGCGCATTGCCCTGCGGCGCGGGCATCTGGCGTTGCGCCAGGGGCAAGACAGCCTGGCCGCCGAATGCTTCGAAACAGGCTTGAAGGTGTGCCTGCACAGCCAGGACAAGCGCGTGCTCTACGGGTTTCTCGGCTTGGCGCTGATGGCAGCCAATCGTGGCGATTACGCCCAAGCCTTTGACCAACTGCGCGAAGCCGAACGGCTGATGCAACAACGCCAGGTGCCCGACAGGGTGTATCGCGCGGTGCTGCTGTTGGTCAGCGGGCATTTCTGGTTGCAACAGGGGCGCGCTGACCTGACGGTGGAAGCGGTGCGCCGCGTACTGCGACACTTCCGGGGGCCCCAGGCCAAGCAGGCGCCGCCGGCCACCCTGGAACTGATCCCGCGCCTGGAATACCTGCTGGTGCTCGCGGAGGTGAAACTGGGCTGTGCCGAGCACCCCGTAGCACGGCTTACGGCCTTGCTGGGCAGCGCCCACCAACGCGGCATGCTCTGTCTGGAAACCGAGCTGTACCTGGTGCTCGGCGAAGTGGCCTGGCAGGTCGGCGACGCCTCCCTGGCGCGCCGTTCGCTGCAAACCGGGCTGGAGCTGGCGGAGCGTTGCCAGGTGCAGCAGGCTATTCGCGAGCTGCGGCTGCGCTCGCCGGGGGTGTTGAGCGAGCTGGGCATGGAGCCCCAAGCCTCAACGTCAGGAGCGGTCGAGAACCCACTCAGCCAGCGCGAGCTGGAAGTGCTGCAGTTGATCGCCCTGGGTAACTCCAACCTGGAAATCGCCGACCGCCTGTTTATCTCCCTGCACACCGTCAAGACCCACGCGCGGCGCATCCACAGCAAACTCGGCGTGGAGCGGCGTACGCAAGCGGTGGCCAAGGCCAAGACACTGGGGTTGATGATCTAGGTGCAGAACGCCTGGCGATACTCGCCGGGTGTGGCGCCCATGGCCTGGCGAAAGCGATGGGTGAAGTGGCTGGCGCTGGAGAAACCGCACATCAAGGCGATCTCGCCCAGGGGCAGGGCGCCGCTGCGCAGCAGGGCCTGGGCACGGGTCAATCGCCGCGCCAACAAATATTGATGGGGCGGCAGGCCGAACGTCTGGCGGAACATCCTTGCGAAATGGTACTCCGACAGCGCACACATCCCGGCCAATTGACCCAGGCTTATCGGGTCTTCCAGGTATTGGTCGATGTAGTCGACCAACAGTCGTCGCTGGTACGCCGCCAACCCGCCTTTCAGGCGTAGCCCTTCGCGCGCGCCCACCTGGCTGAGCAGGGTGTGGCTGAGCATTTCATGGGCCAGGCTGCTGGTCAGCAAGCGCTCTGCGGGTTCGTGCCAGTTCAGCGCGATCAATTGATGAAAGCGCCGGGCCTGGCTGGCGTCTTCCAGGAAGGTGCTTTCGCGCAGGTGCAAGGTGCGGGGCTCGCGGTCGAGCAGGGTGATGCAGCCCAAGGCAAACTGCTCCGGGCTGAAGTACACGTGGGCCAGGCGAATCTCGCCGTTGATCACCCATGCCGACTGATGCTCGGCGGGCAGGATGCACAGCTTGTCGGGCCCGCCCTTGGTGCCCGGCTGGTCACGCCGAAAGGTGCCGGTGCCGCCGCCGATGTAGCACGACAGCGTGTGATGGCTCGGCGCTTGATAATCCTGCGAGTCGTGGTGGTTGCTCCACAATGCTGAAGACAAGCCGTCACCGAGCTCGGCGCAGGCCTCAAGGCGTGCGTTGGGCGAGCGATTAAGGGCTTGAAAGACTTGCAGGGATTCCAGATCAGGCATGGTGAGTACTCTCCGACGCTTTGCATCCTACTCCCCGCGGTTGGCGCTGTGATCCCGTCGTCCGACAAAAGCGCAAGATTGTGCAAGAGCGCGCCACGGAGGGAGGGCCAGACTGTGGCTCAACCGATGGAGCCCGCTATGAACCTTTCCCTGTATTTACTCACCGTGCTGATTTGGGGCACCACCTGGATCGCCCTCAAGTGGCAACTGGGCGTGGTGGCAATCCCCGTGTCCATCGTTTATCGCTTTGGCTTGGCGGCGCTGGTGTTGTTTGCGCTGTTGTTGCTCAGCCGCACGTTGCAGGTGATGAACAGGCGTGGGCACTTGATCTGCCTGGCCCAAGGGCTGTGCCTGTTCTGCGTCAACTTCATGTGCTTTCTTACGGCCAGCCAGTGGATTCCCAGTGGGTTGGTGGCGGTGGTGTTCTCCACGGCTACGCTGTGGAACGCGCTGAATGCCCGGGTGTTTTTCGGCCAGCGGGTGGCGCGTAATGTGTTGATGGGCGGCGGCCTTGGCTTGCTGGGACTGGGCTTGCTGTTCTGGCCGGAACTGGTGGGGCATACCGCCAGCCCGCAGACCTGGCTCGGCTTGGGGTTGGCGTTGCTCGGGACGATGTGTTTCTCGGCGGGCAATATGTTGTCGAGCCTGCAGCAGAAGGCCGGGCTCAGGCCGCTGACCACCAATGCCTGGGGCATGGCGTATGGTGCGGCGATGTTGGCAACGTATTGCGTGGTGCGCGGGATTCCGTTCGAGATGGACTGGAGCGCGCGGTATGTCGGCGCGTTGTGGTACCTGGTGATTCCGGGGTCGGTGATTGGGTTTACGGCTTATCTGACGTTGGTGGGTCGGATGGGGCCGGAGCGTGCGGCGTATTGCACGGTGTTGTTTCCGGTGGTGGCGCTGAATGTGTCGACGTTTGTTGAGGGGTATCAGTGGACTGCACCGGCGTTGGTGGGGTTGGTGCTGGTAATGGTGGGGAATGTGTTGGTGTTTCGGAAGGTGAAGCGTGTGAACCCTGTCTTCAAGGCACAACAAACCTAAATGTGGGAGCGAGTTGTTTGGGCTATTTGAGGCCTAGGCGCTTGGCCATTCGGCCCAGGTTGGCGCGGTCCAGGCCGAGTTCGCGGGCGGCGCTGGCCCAGTTGTGCTGGTGGCGTTCCAGGCAGGCGCTGATGATTTGGCGCTGGTAGTGCTCTGTGGCCTGGCGCAGGTCGCCGGTGACGGCGGTCGTCATGTCAGTCTGTTCTTCGATCAGCGGCGCGCTGACATCGGGCAGGTCGAGGTCCCGGGCACTCAAGCTTAAAATCCTCGGACGTTCGCGACAGTTCCCCAAGGCTTTCAGCGCGCTGCGTCCGATCAAATGTTCCAGCTCTCGCACGTTGCCCGGCCAGTTATAGGCCAGCATCGCCGCCTGGGCATCGCTGGTCAGGCGCAAGCTGCCCAGGCCCATGCGTGAGCGGTTCTGTTCGAGGAAGTAGCCGGCCAGCAGCAGCACATCGCGCCCGCGTTCGCGCAGCGCCGGTACTTGCAGGGGGTACACGCTGAGTCGGTGGTAAAAGTCGGCGCGGTAGCGGCCGTTGCGCACCTCAAAGGCCAGGTCGCGGTTGGTGGCGGCGATCAGGCGCACGTCCACTTGGTGTTCCTTGTCCGAGCCCAGCCGCTGCAACTGGCCGCTTTGCAGTACCCGCAGCAGCTTGGCTTGCACCGTCAGTGACA
The DNA here is from genome assembly GCF_963970695.1 of Pseudomonas sp. EL_65y_Pfl1_R83. NCBI lineage: Bacteria > Pseudomonadati > Pseudomonadota > Gammaproteobacteria > Pseudomonadales > Pseudomonadaceae > Pseudomonas > Pseudomonas sp. EL_65y_Pfl1_R83. The sequence goes on from NZ_CAXAQI010000012.1 coordinate 81,227, forward strand.
GTTCGCCCACTTCATCCAGGAACAACGTACCGCCATTGGCCAGCTCGAATTTGCCGCGGCGCTCATTCAACGCACCGGTGAAGGCGCCGCGCACATGGCCGAACAGCTCGCTTTCCACCAGGGTTTCCGGCAGGGCGGCGCAATTGAGGCTGATCAGCGGTTTGTCCGCGCGTGTTGATGCGGCGTGGATGGCGTGGGCCACCAGTTCCTTGCCCACTCCGGTTTCGCCAGTGATCAGTACGGTCAGGTCGCTGCCACCGACCCATTTGGTCTCCTCGACCAGGCGCTTGTGGCTTTTACTTTGGCCGATCATTTCCTTGTGCTGCTGGCCGCTGGCCTGGCGGTAAATCTCGGCACGCTGGTGTTCGTCTTCGGCGCGCAAGGCCAGGCGCTCGATGCGCTCGGCTACGTTGACGGTGGCGGCGGCGAGGCTGGCGAAGGCTTGCAGGGCATCGAGTTCCACGCGTTCGAAGCGTTCGGTGTCGAGGGCATCCAGGGTCAGCAGGCCCCAGGGCTGGTCGTCGACGAACAGCGGGCAGCCCATGCAGTCGTGTACTTCCAGGTGTCCATGCAGGCCATCCACCAAGCCGTCATAGGGATCGGGCAATTCGCTGTCACTGTCAAAGCGCGTGGGGCCGGGGCTGCTCAGCAGCACGGCAAAGCGCGGATGCTCACTGACCTTGAAGCGTCGACCCAAGGTGTCGGCGCTCAAGCCATCGACGGCCAGTGGCACCAGCCATTCGCCTTCCAGGCGCAACAACGCGGCGGCATCGCAAGGGAGCAGGGCGCGCATCGCTTGCAGCAGGCGGCGGTAACGCTCGCCTTCAGGCAGTTCGCGAGACAGGTCGGCGACCAGAGGCAGCAGGGTGGTGAGCAATGAGTGCGCAGTCATAAAGACTCCTTGTAGTCTTTATGACTATAAGGTGTAGGAGGTCATACTGACTACATGTAATTTAACTGGTTGAAAAATAACGATTAATAAGTTGGCACGAATACTGAGTAATTCAGGGTAACCAGTGAAGAAGCCCAGGAGGCTCCCATGCTTAGCGCCCAAGACCGTGCCATCGTCAAATCTACCGTGCCCCTGCTGGAAAGCGGCGGCGAAGCGTTGATCACCCATTTCTACCGCATGATGCTCTCCGAGTACCCAGAGGTTCGTCCGCTGTTCAATCAGGCGCACCAGGCCAGCGGCGACCAGCCCCGCGCCCTGGCCAAGGGTGTGTTGATGTACGCGCGGCATATCGACCAGTTGGATCAACTGGGTGATTTGGTGGCCAAGATCATCAACAAGCACGTCGCCCTGCAGATCCTGCCGGAGCATTACCCGATCGTCGGTGCCTGCCTGCTGCGGGCGATTTCCGAAGTGCTGGGCAGCGAGATCGCGACCCCCGAAGTGATGAGTGCCTGGGGCGCGGCGTATGGCCAGCTGGCGGATATCCTGATCGGCGCTGAGGCGGCGATCTATGAAGAGAAAGCCCAGGCACCCGGTGGCTGGCGTGGTGCGCGGCCGTTCCTGCTGGTCAAGCGGGTGGAGGAGAGCGACGAGATCATCTCCTTCTACTTTGCCCCGGTGGACAACGGCCCGATCCTCAATGCCGCGCCGGGCCAGTACATCGGCATGAAACTGGTACTGGATGGCGAGGAGGTGCGCCGCAACTATTCCCTGTCGGCCCTGACTGACGTGGGCCTGTACCGTATCAGCGTCAAGCGCGAAGCCGGTGGGCGGGTGTCCAACTACCTGCATAACCAGTTGCACGTCGGCGCGACCATCGACCTGTTCCCGCCGTCGGGTGAGTTCACCCTGGCGGCCAGCGATAAACCGCTGGTGCTGATCAGCGGCGGGGTCGGCATCACGCCCACCTTGCCGATGCTCGAAGCCGCCCTGGCCACCGAGCGTCCGGTGCATTTCATTCACTGCGCGCGCAATGGCGGCGTGCATGCATTCCGTGACTGGGTGGATGCCCTGGCCGCCAAGCACCCGCAGCTCAAGCGCTTCTATTGCTACGCCGAAGACGATGGTGTGAGCCCGGCGGCGGACAAGGTCGGCCTGCTCAGCCAGGAACAACTGGCCACCTGGTTGCCCGAGCAGCGCGATGTGGATGCGTACTTCCTCGGCCCCAAAGGCTTCATGGCCGCGATCAAGCGCCACCTCAAGGCCTTGGGTGTCCCCGAAAAACAAAGCCGCTACGAATTCTTCGGCCCGGCTGCCACCTTGGAATAACCCCTTTGGGGTAGCTGCAAGCTTTAAGCTGCAAGCGACAAGTAAAAGCCGGATCGAAGCCCGCTCTCACTTGACGCTTGAAGCTTGAAGCTTTTCGCTACCCCCCCCCATTAATCCCCCGTTAACCCCTCTCTGTTTAAACCACTCCCTGTGTGTAAACTTGCGGCCATTGGCACAACCAAACAAAGGGAACCGGAAATGAGTGACGAATTGCGTTTAGGCAGGGAGCGGCGCTTTCTGGTGTTGCTGGGGATCATCTGCCTGGCGTTGATCGGCGGTGCGCTCTACATGCAGGTGGTGCTGGGCGAGGCGCCATGCCCGCTGTGCATTCTGCAACGCTATGCTTTATTGCTGATCGCGATCTTCGCGTTCATCGGCGCGGCCATGCGCACCATAGGGGCGCTCACCTTTTTCGAAGGGCTGGTGATCCTCTGCGCCCTCGGTGGTATGGCCACAGCCGGTCACCATGTGTACACCCAGTTTTATCCACAGGTCAGCTGCGGCATTGATGTGCTGCAACCGATCGTCGATGACCTGCCCCTGGCCAAGGTGTTCCCCCTGGGTTTCCAGGTCGATGGCTTCTGCAGCACTCCGTACCCGCCTGTGCTGGGCCTGTCCCTGGCGCAGTGGGCGTTGGTCGCGTTTGTGCTGACCGTGATCCTGGTGCCGTTGGGCATTTACCGGAATCGCCAGCGCAAAGCCTGAGCCCATCCTTGAAACACCCCGGTCCTTCTTGAGGGAGGGCCGGGGTGTTTTTTGCTTGTGGGGATTTGTGAGCAGAGCGTGACGCAGGACAATGGCGAGTGCGCGCAGCATGCGACATGTTGTCACACAGAAGCGGCCGCAGGACGTTTCTGACCCGCCAAACGGCCGCTTAAATTTGCATCATGCGGCCAAGATGTGCTGTCACTTCGTGGCTCTGACAGTGGCGTGTACCTCACGCCGCTCCCGCGATTTCGTGATGTCTGAATGCCTTGTTTTATGGGGGCTTGCATCGGTTTTGCGTGCCCTTACAGACCGTAAGGACTGCCGCATATCGCCCTATAACACAGCATTTTTTGTGGTTTTTGTGAAGAATCGAACACGGTAAGATCGTGAACCTTTGCAATAAAGGTGAAGGATTATTGCTGTAATCGATAAAAATTATTTCTTTATCAGACATGGTTTATACATCGCTAGCTAACTACAATCGCCCGCACTGGATGTTCGGTGCTGTTCAATCTTTGAGCACTGGAGCGGTCGAGGGGCAGATGGATGGCTCTGTGCGACCCCAAGGTTCCGGCAGCCTTTCAACTACCCGCACCAAATGGAATTGGTCTGTAACAAGGCCTTTAGCCACGAAATCGAATAAGAACTCACCGCAGGTCCGTGAAACGTAGATTTATGGCGTGACGGGCAGGCTCTTATTCAATCGAAGAGAAATGCCAACCCTTGGCAGGGTGAAGTGTTGGCGATCAAAACCCAACTGCATTGCGCAAGCTGCTTTAGAGGTCGTGAGATGAGTAAAAACAGGTACCCCCGATTACTAGGCTTTTTGCCGCTGCTTGGCATGATGTTAATGCTGGGAGGCTGTAAGTGGACCTTGATGGACCCAAAAGGACAGATCGGTCTGGATCAACGAAACCTGATCATCACCGCCACCCTGCTGATGCTGCTGGTCGTGGTCCCTGTGATCATCATGACCTTCGCCTTCGCCTGGAAATACCGTGCGTCGAACACCAGCGCGACTTACGCGCCGAAGTGGTCGCACTCCACCAAGATCGAAATCGCGGTGTGGCTGGTTCCGATCCTCATCATCATCGCCCTGGGTTACATCACCTATAAGTCGACCCACGAGCTAGACCCTTACCGTCCGCTGGAATCCGACGTCAAGCCGATCAATATCGAAGTGGTTGCGCTGGACTGGAAGTGGCTGTTCATCTACCCGGACCTGGGTATCGCCACTGTCAACCAGATCCAGTTCCCGGAGAACACTCCGCTTAATTTCCGGATTACCTCCGACGCCGTGATGAACTCGTTCTTCATCCCAGCCCTGGGCGGTCAGATCTACGCGATGGCAGGCATGCAGACCCGACTGCACCTGATCGCCAACGAAAAAGCTGAAATGGAAGGCATCTCCGCGAACTACAGCGGCGCTGGCTTCACCGGCATGAAATTCAAAGCGATCTCGACGAGCCAGGAAGATTTCAACGCCTGGGTCGCCAAAGTCAAGGCCGCACCTAAACAGCTTGATCAAGCTGAATACGATGCCCTGACCAAACCAAGCCAGAACAACCCAGTCGCGCTGTACTCCGCGTTTGAGCCGAACCTGTTTCAGAAAATCGTCGACAAGTACGAAGGTATGAAGCCAGGCAAGCCGGTCAAGCACGAGAAGAAAGAAGTGGCCGCGGTTGAAGGTTCTGACGCGGGCTCGCATTCAACTGCTGGGGCAGAGGAGTAAACGATGTTTGGTAAATTAAGTTGGGATGCGGTCCCGTTCCACGAGCCGATTGTGATGATTACCATCGCCATGATCGCGTTGGGTGGTCTGGCACTGTTTGCGGCAATCACTTATTTCAAGAAGTGGACCTACCTGTGGACCGAGTGGCTGACGTCGGTCGACCACAAGAAAATCGGCGTGATGTACATCATCGTCGCCATGGTCATGTTGCTGCGTGGTTTTGCCGACGCCATCATGATGCGTACCCAATTGGCCATGGCCACCGAGGGTTCGCCTGGTTACCTGCCGCCTGAACACTATGACCAGATCTTCACCGCCCACGGTGTGATCATGATCATCTTCATGGCGATGCCTTTCTTCACTGGCCTGATGAACCTTGCAGTGCCGCTGCAGATCGGCGCGCGTGACGTGGCTTACCCGTTCCTGAACTCCCTGAGCTTCTGGCTGCTGGTTTCCGGCGTCGTGCTGATCAACCTTTCCCTGGGCGTCGGCGAATTTGCCAAGACCGGTTGGGTTGCGTATCCGCCATTGTCGGGCCTGCAATACAGCCCTGGCGTGGGTGTGGACTACTACATCTGGGCGCTACAGTTATCAGGACTCGGGACGACGCTGACGGGGGTCAACTTCTTGGCCACCGTGCTGAAAATGCGCGCCCCTGGCATGAAGCTGATGGACATGCCGATCTTCACCTGGACCTGCACCTGGGCCAACGTCCTGATCGTGGCTTCGTTCCCGATCCTGGCCGCTACCATGGCGCTGCTGTCGCTTGACCGTTACCTGGATTTCCACATTTTCACCAATGAACTTGGTGGCAATCCAATGATGTACGTGAACCTGTTCTGGGCATGGGGTCACCCTGAGGTGTACATCCTGATCCTGCCAGCGTTCGGTATCTTCTCCGAAGTGATCTCGACCTTTACCGGCAAGCGCCTGTTCGGTCACCACTCGATGGTTTACGCATCGGGCGCGATCTCTGTACTGGGCTTCATGGTTTGGCTGCACCACTTCTTCACCATGGGGTCGGGGGCCAGCGTCAACGCCTTCTTCGGCCTGGCAACGATGCTGATTTCCATCCCGACGGGGGTGAAGCTATTCAACTGGCTGTTCACCATCTACCACGGTCGTTTGCGCATGACCAGCCAGGTCCTGTGGACCCTGGGCTTCATGGTGACCTTCGCCATTGGCGGCATGACCGGCGTACTGCTGGCCATCCCGGGTGCTGACTTCGTCCTGCACAACAGCCTGTTCGTGATCGCTCACTTCCACAACGTGATCATCGGTGGTGCTGTATTCGGCTACATCGCTGGTTTCAGCTTCTACTTCCCGAAAGCGTTCGGCTTCAAGCTGCACGAAGGCTGGGGCAAGGCTGCATTCTGGTTCTGGATCTCGGGCTTCTTCGTCGCGTTCATGCCGCTCTATGCACTGGGCTTCATGGGCATGACCCGTCGTCTGAACGCTACCACCAACCCTGAGTGGGTACCGTACCTGTACGTTGCCATGTTCGGTGCAATCATGATCGCTGTGGGTATTGCCTGCCAGTTGATCCAGCTGTACGTGAGCATCCGTGACCGTAAGCAGAACGCTTGCGACTCCGGCGACCCATGGAACGGCCACACCCTGGAATGGTCGACGTCCTCGCCACCTCCGTTCTACAACTTCGCCGTGATCCCTACTGCGAACACCATTGATGCGTTCACCGAAGCCAAGGAAGACGGTACTGCGTACCAGAAGCCTAAGCACTACGAACCGATCCACATGCCAAGCAACACCGCCACTGGCGTGGTGATGGGTGCGCTGTTGACCGTGTTCGGTTTCGCGATGATCTGGCACATCTGGTGGCTGGCAATCGTTGGCCTGGTGGGTACCATCGGCTACTTCATTGTCCACGCTGCACGTGATGATCAAGGCTACATGGTGCCGGTCGAAACGATCGAGCGCATCGAAGCCGAGCAGCACGCTCGCCTGGTCGCCGAGAAGAAAATCCCGGCCAACCGTGTAGAAACCTCGTTGGAACAGGCTTAAACCATGTCGAACTTAGTGACCAATGCTGGACACGCCCATGTCGATGACCATGGGCACGATGACCATCACCACGACTCGGGGCCGATGACCGTTTTCGGTTTCTGGCTCTACCTGATGACCGACTGCATCTTGTTTGCGTCGATCTTCGCGGTGTACGCGGTACTGGTAAACAACGTAGCGGGTGGCCCGTCGGGCCACGACATCTTCGAACTGCCTTACGTGCTCGGCGAAACCGCCTTGCTGTTGTTCAGTTCGATCACCTACGGCTTCGCCATGTTGGCCTTCTACAAGGGCAACAAGAAGGGCGTACTGAGCTGGTTGGGTCTGACCTTCCTGTTCGGCCTGGGCTTCATCGGCATGGAGATCAACGAGTTCCATCTGCTGATCTCCGAAGGCTACGGCCCGCACCGTTCCGGCTTCCTGTCCGCGTTCTTCACGCTGGTAGGCACTCACGGTCTGCACGTGACGGCAGGCCTGCTGTGGATGGCGGTGATGATGTATCAGGTCAATAAACACGGCCTGACCAACACCAACAAGACTCGCCTGAGCTGCCTGAGCCTGTTCTGGCACTTCCTGGACGTGGTCTGGATCTGCGTCTTCACCGTTGTTTACCTGATGGGGACTCTGTAATGGCTAATGCACACTCCCATGACCATGACAGCCATGATGCGAGCCACGGCAGCGTTAAGTCGTACGCCATCGGCTTCATCCTGTCGGTAATCCTGACCCTGATCCCGTTCGGCCTGGTGATGTACCCAACCCTGCCGAAGTCGATCACGTTGATGATCGTGCTGGCGTTCGCGGTGATTCAGGTGCTGGTTCACCTGGTGTACTTCCTGCACTTGGATCGCTCGAAAGAGCAGCGCGATAACGTGATTGCGTTCGTGTTCGCAGGCTTAGTAATCCTGCTGCTGGTTGGCCTGTCGATATGGATCATGTTCAGCATCCATACGTTCATGATGGCGAAGTGAGGTAAGACCCGATGTCGCTTAAGCACTTTATCCAAATCACCAAACCGGGGATCATTTTCGGTAACGTGCTTTCTGTGGCGGGCGGTTTCTTCCTGGCCTCCAAGGGACATGTCGATCTGGCCATCTTCCTGGCTGCAATGATTGGCACATCCCTGGTGGTAGCTTCCGGATGTGTGTTCAACAACTGCATCGACCGCGACATCGACATCAAGATGGAGCGCACCAAGAACCGCGCGCTGGTCCAGGGTCTGGTTTCCCTGAAGCTGGCGCTGCTGTTCGCGACCGTCCTGGGTGTTGCCGGTGTGGTGCTGTTGTACAAGGTGGCTAACCCGCTGGCGGCGCTGTTTGCCGTGATCGGCTTTGTCATCTACGTCGGCCTCTACAGCCTGTACCTCAAGCGCAAGTCGGTTCACGGCACGCTGGTGGGCAGCCTGTCGGGGGCGATGCCTCCGGTAATTGGTTATGTGGCTGTGACCAATAGCTTCGACATGGCCGCGCTGGTGCTACTGGTGATGTTCAGCCTGTGGCAGATGCCGCATTCCTACGCCATCGCGATTTTCCGCTTCAATGACTACCTGGCTGCGTCGATTCCGGTTTTGCCGGTTAAACGTGGCATCCAGGTCGCCAAGAAACACATCCTGCTGTACATCCTGGCCTTCCTTGTGGCGACCTTGATGTTGACCTTCAGTGGCTACGCCGGCATGAGCTACCTTGCCGTCGCCGCTGCCATGGGCATGTACTGGTTGTACATGGCCTGGACCGGCTACAAGGCGGTGGATGACACCGTCTGGGCGCGCAAGCTGTTCGTGTTCTCGATCTTCACCATCACCGCGCTTAGCGTGATGATGTCCCTGGATTTCCAAGTGCCGAAAGAGCTGTTGCTGACCTACGCTCACTGAAGAGTCCCGCAGTGAAAAAGCCCCGCCTTCGAGAGAAGCGCGGGGCTTTTTCTTGGGCGTTCGGTTAAATCGGCCGACGCCTTTCTCGTCATACACTTTTGTACGAGCTGTGCGAATCCATCACCCGCCCTACAACAAGGAGTTGTCACATGGTCAGCGTTAGTCGTCGGTCCCTTCTCGCCGTAGGCGCCGCCCTGCCGTTGCTGGGGCGCATGGATTGGGCGGTTGCGGCGCCGTCGCCGGCAACGTCTGACAAGGTAAGGCTCAACTACAACGAAAGCCCCTACGGCCCTTCAGGCGCTGCGCGGCAGGCGATGCAGCGGGGCATCGCCACCTCCGGACGTTATCCTTACGGCCATATGTATGCTTTAGCCCGGCTGTTTGCCCAACAGCAAGAAATTGCCGAGGAACAGGTGGCGGTATTTGCAGGCTCGATGGCGGCCTTGCGCTATGCCGTATTGGCATTCACCAGTGAAACCCGTGGCCTGGTGATGGCCGCGCCGTCCTACGAAGTGCCGCGCCAGGCGGCCGAGTCGAACAAGGCGCCGGTGAAGGAAGTCAGTCTGAGCGCCGACTACGCCCACGACATCCCGGCCATGTTCGCCGCCGATCCCCAGGCGGGCATGCTCTACCTGTGCAATCCCAATAACCCCACTGGCACTGTCACGTCTACCGAGGCCATCCGCCAGGCACTGGCAAACAAACCCAAAGGCAGTGTGCTGGTGGTGGACGAGGCCTATATCGACTTCGCCGACGTCCCCAGCGTTGTCAGTTGGGTCAAGGACCATGACGACCTGCTGGTGCTGCGCACGTTCTCGAAAATCTACGGTATGGCCGGCGCCCGTCTGGGCCTGGCAATCGGCCACCCTGCGTTGCTGGAGCGGCTGGCCGTGTTTGGCGGCGACAACGTACCGGCAGGTTCCACACTGCTCGGCGGCATTGCCAGCCTGGAAGACGTGAAACTGCTGCCGCAACGCAAGGCGCTCAATAACCTGCTGCGTGACGAGACCGTGGCCTGGCTGAAAGGCCGTGGTTTCACCTGCACCGCCTCCCAGGCCAACTGCTTCATGATCGACGTGAAGCAACCGGCGGAGCAGGTGATCGAGCAGCTGGCGGCGCAGGGCGTGCTGATCGGCCGGGTGTTTAAAAGCTGGCCGCAGTGGGTGCGGGTGACGGTGGGAGGCAAGCGGGAGATGGCACGGTTTCGCGAGGTGTTTGCAGCGCAAGTCGAACGGGTCAGTTGACACAGCACAGATCAAATGTGGGAGCAGGCAAGCCAGCTCCCACATTTGATTCTGCGGTGTAGCTTGCTACGAGTTACTGCTGAGCGATGCTGTACCCCTCAAACGCAGTCTGCTGTTGCAACGCAGTAATGACGCTTTTGCGGCTCAACGGCTGTTCTGCACCGGCGTTGTCCACAAAGCTCTCAACCGCAAGCTCCGCTTCATCGCCTTCACCCACAAAGCTGAAACCCAAAAACTCAAACGCCTCACGGTCAACGTTCAGCTTGGAGCGCGGCGTGCGCAGTGGCAGGGTTACGCTGATGCCATCCTTGCTGATCACAAACACTTCGGCTTCTTTCTTGGGCCGTGAAGCCTTGCTCTTGCCGGCGCTTGGGTTGCTGATGGCCTGGTGGCTCTGGTTCAGTACTTTCAAGGCCAGGCCGTAGACCAGCTCCTGGAACTCGGGGTCGTCCTTGAAACTCGACAGGATACGGCTGATCGAGAACTTGCTGCTCAGGTCTTCCAGGGCAGCATTGTCGGCCGCCTCGGCGTCTTTCAATTGCTTGAGCTGGCCCATCAAATCGTAGGCTTTGTCGTCGTCGAAGGCATCGTGGGCCTGGCGGATGGCCACGCGCAGTTCGCGGATCTGGTCGCTTTCCTTGGACGTATGGAACGCGTCCAGCACCATCTCGCTGATGATCTTGGCTGCTGGCACATGCTGTGAAAGATTGATGGCGTTTTCGTATTCGGCTTTGGCGTGCAAGGCGGCTACGGATTCTTCGGCGGATTCTTCGATGGTGTAGGAATCGGGCATTGAAATTTCACTACTTCAGTAAACGAGGACAAAAAAGCGTCGGGCATTTTCAGGGGGGAGGGGGATCAGGTCAAGGCAGCACAATGCCCTTATCACGACGTAACGCCGGCAGCGCCCATTGCAGCCGGACTGCCCGCCTGCAAAACAGATCTACGATAACCCCCGGCCTTCCTTACTGGGACAAGTGCCTCAGGCACGCTTCGAGGATATCCAAGCCCTCCTCCAACACCGCCGGCTCAATCGTCAGCGGTGCCAGTAAACGGATGATATGCCGCGACTTGCCGCTGGGCATTAGCAGCAACCCGGCATCCCGTGCCAGGCCCAACAGTTGAGCAAGCTGTTTCGGTGCGGGGGTGCCATCGGCGTTCGCCAGCTCGATGCCGCGCATGGCGCCGACGCCGGTCAGGCGGCCGAGGTAGGGCGTGAGGCCTTGTGCGCACCAGGCTTCATAGCGGCTGACGATGGTTTCTTGCTGTTGCGCTCCCCAAGTGTTCAGGTGCTCATCTGTCATTGCGTCAAGGGTGGCTAATGCTGCGGCACACGCAATAGGGTTGCCGGAATACGTGCCGCCCAGACCGCCCTTCGGCAGGTTGTCCACCAACGCCTTGCGCCCCACTACGGCGCCCAGCGGTACACCCCCGGCGATGCTTTTACCCAGCAGGATCAAGTCCGGTTCGATCCCCAGGCGTGAGAACGCAAAACGCTGGCCGGTACGGCCAAAGCCGGATTGGATTTCATCGGCAATCAGCAGGATGTTCTTCTCATCGCAAAAGCGCCGAAGAGCCTGGGCGAACTGGATATCTAGCGCCAGGAACCCCCCTTCGCCCTGCACCGGTTCGATAATGAAACAGGCCACATCGTTGACGTCGATTTCTACGCTGAACAGGCGGTCCATGGCTTTCAGTGCCTCAGCGCAGGTCACGTCGTTATCAGCACTGGGGTAGGGCAGGTGGAACACCGGGCCGGGCAGTACACCGACCTTTTGTTTGTAGGGCGCGACCTTGCCGTTGAGGTTGAGCGTGGCCAGGGTGCGGCCGTGGAAGGCACCGTCAAATGCAATCACCGCCGTACGGCCGGTGGCGCCGCGCACGATCTTCAGCGCATTTTCCGCCGCCTCCGCGCCGCTGTTGGTGAGCATGCCGCTGACTGGGTAGTCCACCGGGATAAACGCGCTCAGGCGCTCCATCAGTTCGATGTAGGGCGCGTGCTGGGCGGCGTTGAACGCGTAGTGGGTCAGTTTGGTCGCTTGTTCACGAATCGCCTCGACCACGCCCGGGTGGCAATGGCCGAGGTTCAGCACACCGATGCCGCCAACAAAATCGATATAGCGTTTGCCCGAGGTGTCCCAGACTTCGGCGTTTTTCCCGTGGCTGAGGCTGATGGGATGAACGATGGAAATCGACTGGCTGATGGTTTCGTGGCTCATGAATCGGGGACTCGGCAGTGACGGGCGTCTTTTTATCTAAGCTGGGCGCCCGCCCTTGTCGCAAACGAAATAAAGTCGCCGGGTCATTATTAAAAGTCGGGATGTGAGCGGACGTAGTCCACCATCCAGTTCAGGAAGGCCTTCACCTTGGGGACCTCGCCGGCATGCTCGGCATGGGCGATAAAGTGCGCGCCGCTGCTGGGCATTGCGTAGTCCCACGCAATCATCAGGCTGCCCTGGGCCAACTCTTCGGCCACCAGATACTGCGGCACCAACGCTACGCCGTAGCCCGATTGTGCTGCGCGAATGCACATGTAGAACGTGTCGAAACGCGGCCCGTGGTAGCTGTTCTGCGAGTGCAGCCCCTGTTCGAGGAACCATTCGTGCCAGGCTTCCGGGCGCGAGGTGCATTGCAGCAACGTGTGGCGCGACGAAGCATCGCTGCCTTCGGCAACAAAGCCCGGTGCGCACACCGGCACCACCGCTTCACGGAACAGCTCGATGCACGTCGCGCCCGGCCATGAGCCCTGCCCATAGAAAAACGCGATATCGGCCTTGGCCTGCAACACATCGAAAGGCTCCAGCTCGTTGCGCACATCCAGGTGGATATTCGGGTGTTTCGCCGCGAAATCCTTGAGCTTGGGCACCAGCCAGCGATCGCCGAAGGTCGGCTGGGTGGCGATGCGCAGCACTTCGGTCTCGCCGCCGTAGGTGAGGATGTAGCGGCTGGAGATGTCCACCTGGGTCAGGATTTTGTGCACTTCGGCCAGGTACAGCGACCCCGCTGGCGACAGGTACAAGCGCTGGCGGACCCGTTCGAACAGGTTGTGGCAGAGCATTTCTTCCAACTGCGCCACCTGCTTGCTGACGGCACTCTGGGTCAGGTGCAGCTCTTCGGCGGCACGGGTGAAACTCAAGTGGCGGGCGGCGGCTTCGAAGCATTGCAAGGCCGTCATCGAAGGGGTCAAGCGTTTTGAAATCATGCAGTTCATTCCAAATCGGAAGGAGCCTTTGCCTAAAGGTCGTTTGTGGCAGCGGCGTAAAGCCGTGGATACTGCCCGGCAGCACTATAAACCGGCGCGGGCAATACGGCGCCGAATAATAAGGAATGACAGGGAGAGCCTTGCATGAACGCATTCAAAATTACGTTGGCCGCGATTGGCGCCAGCGCCGTGCTTGGCCTGGCAGGCACCGCCCACGCGGGCGCAACCCTGGACGCCATCCAGAAAAAAGGCTTTATCCAATGTGGTGTCAGCGATGGGCTACCGGGCTTCGGCGTGCCCAACAGCCAGGGCAAGATGACCGGTATCGATGTGGACGTATGCCACGCAGTGGCGGCAGCCGTATTCGGCGACGCGTCGAAAGTGAAGTTCACGCAGTTGACCGCCAAGGAGCGTTTCACGGCGCTGCAGTCCGGTGAGATCGACCTGATCTCACGTAACACCACCTGGACCAGCTCCCGTGATTCGGGTATGGGCTTAGTGTTCACCGGCGTGACCTACTACGACGGCATTGGTTTTCTGGTGAACAACAAGCTGGGCGTTACTGGCGCCAAGCAATTGGACGGCGCCACCGTGTGCATCCAGGCCGGTACTACGACTGAACTCAATGTTTCCGATTACTTCCGCACCAACGGGATGAAGTACATACCGATCACCTTTGACACCGCCGACGAAAGCGCCAAGGCCCTGGAAGCCGGGCGTTGCGATGTACTCACCACCGACCAATCGGGCTTGTATGCCCAGCGAATCAAGATGGCCCACCCGGACGAGTTTGTGGTGTTGCCGGAAGTGATCTCCAAGGAACCCTTGGGGCCGCTGGTGCGTAAAGGCGATGACGAGTGGTTCAGTATCGTCAAATGGACCTTGTTCGCGATGCTCAACGCCGAGGAAATGGGCATCACCTCGCAGAATGTCGAAGAGCAGGCCAAGACCACCAAGAATCCGGACATTGCGCGGTTGCTGGGAGTTGATGGCGAATACGGCAAGGACTTGAAACTGCGCAAGGATTGGGTGGTTCAGATCGTCAAGCAAGTGGGCAACTATGGCGAAGTATTCGAGCGCAACATCGGCCAGGGCAGCGTGCTGAAAATCAAGCGCGGGCTCAATGCGCTGTGGAACAACGGCGGCATCCAATACGCGCCGCCAGTCAGATAAACGCGGTCCCGCTGTAGGCGCTGGCAAGCCTGCGCCTACAGTGAACATTGCTCATTCGGACACGCCGTCCTTCCCCGCCGCCTTGGCGCGATACAACGCCTGATCAGCGCGCGCCATCAGGGCCGCAGGGGGCTCATCCCTTAGATGCACAGCAACACCCAGGCTCAGGGTTACCTTGAAATCATCCCTTTGCGGGCGATTCCTGAACGTCTGGCGGATGTTTTCTGCCTGCGCCTTTGCGATGTCCAGCGAGGTTTGGGGCAGGACCAGCACAAACTCATCGCCGCCCCATCGGGCCAGCAGGTCATTAGGGCGGATACAACTTTCCAGGCATCCCACCACCCGCACCAAGGTCTGGTCGCCCACACCATGACCGTAGCGGTCATTGATCAGCTTGAAGTTATCGATGTCTATGGCAATCAATGCCAGCGGCAGGCGAAAGCGCTGGGCACGGTCGCATTCTTCGAGCAGCACTTTCTCCAGGCGATAGCGATTGGCAACCAGGGTCAGCGCATCCCGTTCGGCCAAGGTGCGATTTTCATCCAATTGCAGCTGCAGCTGCTGATTGACCCGCGACAGCTCGCACGTGCGTTCGGCCACCAGTGCCTCAAGCGATTGATTGCGCTTTTCCAGCTGTTCGACGGAGCATTTGCGCAGATGAATATCGCGATGGGCGCCCACCATTCGCGCCACCGAGCCGTCGGCGTTACGTGCAATCACGTAGCCGCGGTCTTCGATCCACAGGTAGCTGCCATCTTTTTTGCGGCAGCGATATTCGACTTGGTAGTGGGGGGCGCGACGGTGGATGTAGTCGTCGAACAGCTTCATCACCTGGGGGTAGTCGTCCGGGTGAATCACGTTCTCCCAGATGAACACAGTGTTCTCTAGTGCATGGCGGTGATAGCCAAGCATTTCGTACCAGCCTGGATTGCGGTAGACGAAACCTGTGTTGGCATTCCAATCCCAGATCCCGTCACTGACCAGCTCCAGAACGGTGTGTAGCATGTCGGCGTTGAAGTGAGAGAAATCTTGCTTTAACGGATTAGTGTCGGAGGTATCGTTCATCTGTGCATTCCTTGCGAGGGCAGGCATTCAACGCCTACCCCTGTTGTCGCCGATACTCCGTGGCTGGAGCTACTGTACAACGGAGCCTGGATGCTTTGAATAGGGAAGGTGTACGGCGAAAGATTGATGGAAGATAGCTATTGCTTCGGCGCCACCATCCTCGTCTGCTCCTTCCCATCTGCGTTGTGCTGATAAATCGCGTCGGGCTGACCCTGCTCATTGAAAAATACTTGGCCAATCCCTGCCGAATTCCATAACCGCTCGCCGGCTTCGGCGTGCTCCGGAATATGGGGCACCACCTGCATGGTGCGACGGCGGGTGAACCAGTTGAGCGGCGAGCGCGGCGAGTAGAGCCAGCGATTAAGGCGGTCGAACCACTCTAGCAGGCGGGGTGGGAATTCGTTCTTGATACCGCTGCTGGTGATCTGCCAGATCCTGGGGCCGGCGTTGCGATGGCGGATCAGCACTTCGTAGACGAACGAGTAGTGCACGTCACCGGAGAGGATCACGTAGCTACCCGGCGTGCGGGAATGACGGAAGATATTGAGGATCACTTGGGCGGCTCCGCGATGGGCCATCCAGTTTTCGGCATCCACCAGCAAGGGGTGGCCGCACCAACTGAACACCTTCTGCACTGTCTCGATCAACTTGACGCCGAAGATTGGCGCGGGCGAGACGATGATGACCGAGGGGTGATCCAGCAGTTCCTGTTGCAGTTCGCTCAAGGCCTCCCAGTCCAGCAGGCCGGAAGGTTGTTTGAGGGTGAACTCGCTGCGCCAACGGCGAGTGCGGGTGTCGAGCACCACCAGGGCGGGGGTGGTGGGCAGTACGTAATGCCAGCGCTGGAATTTCAGCAACGTTTCGAGCAGTTCATCCTGCGCGCCCGCGTCCAAATGATTGGCTTTGGGCTGAGCCGTGAGGGCTTGGGTTTGGCTGACCAGTTCGCCAAACGCGTCCGGTTGGTTGCCCCAGCCCTGGCACAGCAAATAGGCAAGCAGGGCGTTGCCGATGATGCGCTTGGAGAAAGGGTGGCCGTAAGCAGTCTCCTCCCATTGGGCGCTAAGGTTCCAGTCGTCGGTGATGTCGTGATCGTCAAAGATCATCAAGGTCGACAGGTGGGCGAATACCCGCGCGACGCCCTGTAGGCCGTCGCGAAATTTATTGATCTGTACCTGTTCGCGCGCGTAGCGCTGGTGTCTTTCTACGTTCAGTTGCGCAGGTTGAGGTGCAATCAACGTCCAGGGCGTGGGCGACCATACCAGCAAGTACATTGCGATGACTTCAGCGAATGTCACCAGATGATTGTCGGCGGTGCTGCTGGTGAAGATGGGCTTTTTTACACCACCAAAGAAGCGTTCGCGCAGGGTTTCGTTGCTGTCCAGTGCGGGCAGCAAGTCGGCGCGATGGTAGTAGCTGGCGCTGTGCCTGTAGAGGCTGGCGCTGTCATCGACCACAGCGCCCTCCAGGTATTCATCGAACAGGCCCAGGCGTGCGATCAATGAATGTATGGCCCGCAGCATCGGCCCGGCCACATCATCGGCGTAGACCTGATCGCCGCTCATCATCAGCAAGGCTGGGCGATCGGTTGGGGTGTGGGCGTCTGCCAGCAGGCGGTCGACACACAGCAAACCCTCGTCGGCACTGTGATGGGGTTTGCGGCATGAGCCGTGCACCAACTGGTGGATACGGCTGTGCAACACGAAACTCGGAAGGTGGGCGTTGGCGTACAGCAGGTGCGGTGCCCAGTCAGCAATGCCGGTGCTGTCGAACAACAGGTCGTAGTCGATCGCCACGTCCAGGGGCAGTGCATCGTCCAGTGACACGTCGATCAAATGGATAAATGCCTGGCGCCCTACGGCCACAACCTGGCACTGGTCCAGGGTGATCTCCAGTGTCTGAGTTGGCAGATGCAATTTCAGCGTCAATTCAAGTGCGCGGCTTCCCACCAGCCACAACACCAGGCGCCGAGGTTCGAGACGCCGCAGCAGTGGGCCGGCCAGTACGGCGGGCAGTGTGTCGGGATGCGGCATGCAGGCAAGGATTCCATGCAGGGTGAACCGGCAAGATTAACCCCGTGAATGTCATCGTTTTGTTAAGGGCGAGCGTACGAAGGGCCGTGCACTGCCCTCCGTATAAGGCCGGTTAAAGCAGGCGGCCTTGCCCCAGGCTGTCTAGCCCACCGCCGTTTTTGCGTCGACGGTCATTGGCTGCCGTACTTCCAGGGTCAGCGGCATGCAGTTGCGTTTGTGTGTCGTCAATACTGCGCTTCCTGCGTTGGGGCTCTGCATCATCCTTCTGCAGCGGTGGGTAGTGAAAGTGGCCCAGCGAGTGGTTGATAGCGTTAAGCATGGATGTTTCCTTCTATTGGGTAGGGATTACTCCGCCTGTGAGAGCGAAGTGAGACCAAACTTATAGAGGGCGAAGCGGGCCAGCTATAAACGCGCTGCTGCAAGATATGACTGACGTGGGTAAACGCGCTTCAGACGTCATCAGAGGCGCACCGCCGCTCTCACGGTTTTACCGTGTCAGGTTGGCGAGACTTCAATTAACTTCGGCACCGTGAATCGGAACTCACTGCCACGCCCCAATTCACTTTCGGCAACGATCCTGCCGCCATGGGCCTGCACGATACCTTGCGTGATGTACAGCCCCAGGCCGCTTCCGGTCGGGTTGTTCTCCGCCTGGGTCCAGTAACGATCGAACACGTGAGGCAAGTGCTCGGGTGCAATGCCTTCTCCGGAGTCGCGCACCGAGAAGACGACGGCGTCGTCGGTGCTCATGGCGCTGATACCGATGCTGCCCTGGCGCGGGGTAAACTTGATGGCGTTGCCGATCAGGTTCGACAGCACCTGAAACAGGCGCTCGGGGTCGCCGTTGATCAGTAGGCCAGACTCGGCGTTGAACGACAGGTCGATGCCTTTTTCCATCGCCAGCGGTGCGAGCAGGGCGTAGGCCTCTTCAAACATCTGGCTCACGTCGAGCACCACCAGCTTGACCACATAGCGTCCGGCCTCGATTTTCGAGGTGTCGAGCAAATCTTCCAGCAGCACATTCATGCGCGCGGTCGCCTGTTGCATGGTGTCGATGGCCGAGGAAATCCGCCGTGAGGTGTGGGGACCATCGGAGCTGAAGGCGTTCTGCATCATGCCGCAGAGCATGGAGATAACCGTCATCGGGTTACGCAAGTCGTGTGACACCACTGCCACCAGCTCATCGCGGGCGCGCACGGCTTGTTGTTCGCGCAGTACCTGGCGAGCCAGGTCGTTTTCCAGGGCCGAGCGACGCAGGTCGTTGGCGGCGAAAAGGTCGCCATGGCTCCATTTGGAGGAGATGCCAGCCATCTCGACTTTCCAGATTTCAAACGAGGTACGTGGGCGAAGGCTTAGACCCGCGTCGGAATTTTCCAGGTTCAGTGGCTTTTTTGGGTCGCCGCTCCAGTGGATGTTCTCTTTGACTTCCGGGCGAAACCACAGCAAACCGTTGTCCACCGGCTTCGGCAGGCTCAAGGCCAGGACACCGCTGGCCACCTGCTGGTACTCGGAGGCCGGCGGATACACCGACGCCAGGTGATGACTGGCGAACACCGGCTCGCCGCTCATCTGCAACCATTTGTGCAACGCACGGATCTGCGCTGGCTCCGGGCAATTGCCATAGCGGCGCAGTTGCTTGTCTTCGATGATCGCAACGCCGCCCGAAACGGTCAGGTCCATCAGCAAGCGCGGTTGCTGGGCCAGACCCCCGAACACGCTTTCTTGCGACGCTTTCATCGCTTGATCCAGCAGCGTCAGGGTCTCGACTTTCTCTTCACGCTGACGTGTCAGGTCCAAGGCCTCCATGGCGCTGATCTGCAACGACAAGACCTGGCCGATAGTCTGGCAGGCGGTGCGCAGGTCATTCGGCACCATCAGCGGTTCGCGGTTGCCGCAGCTGATCAGACCCCAAAGCTTGTCGCCTTTCATCAGCGAGATGCTCATGGACGACAGCACGCCCATGTTCTGCATGTACTGGCAGTGAATTGGCGACACGCTACGCAGGGTGGCGAAACTCAGGTCCAAGGGCTGCTCGGAGTCAGGGCGCAACTTGGGCAACAGCGGCACCGGCTCGTAGGCGGCGTTCGGGATGATGCGCAACCAATTGGTGCGATACAGCTCACGGGCCTGCTCCGGGATGTCGGACGCGGGGAAGAACAGCCCGTTGAACAGCTCCATGGAGGGTGACGACGCTTCGGCGATCACCTGGCCGTGACCTTCGTCTTCGAAGCGGTAGATCAGCACGCGGTCGTAGCCGGTCATGGCCTGGATTTCAGTCACGCTGATTTCGTACAGCGCTTGCAGAGTTTTCGCCGACTGCAAACGCTGCAGCATTTTGCCCAGGTCACTGGTGCGGCCGTTCAGTGCCCGTGGGCGGAAGTCCTTGAGCCGTGGTTCGAACTCCAGCACCAGCACATTCTGATGGCGGTGCAGCAGGCCTTCGAACTCCGCGCCGTTGAGCGTGACGTGCAGAGGTGCTGCGTCGAAAAACGTATTGTTTTCGGCCATGGCGCCGACGGCATTGGCGTGCTCGGTGCCTATCAGCGTGTGCAGCGGCTGGCCCAGCAACACTTCGGGTGCGTGCCCGAACAACGTGTCGACGTTGGCACTGACCTGGATGATATTCAGCCCCGGCTCCGATAACGTCATCAGCACACCGTGGGGTTGGATCGCCCCCGGAAAGCGGATGGGCTCGTCGGCACAATTGGCAAGCAGCTCTTCAAAATGTTCGGTTTTCATAGCAGTACCTTCTGGCTGTCGAGCCATTGCTCAAAGCAGCTGAATGTCGAACAGGCAGCATCCACCGCGCGCTGTTTGGCGCGGGCATCCAGCGGCAGGCGCCCCAGGTAATCGAGAAAGTCTTTCCAGCGCCGGCCTGTCTCGGCACCGTATACATCGAGAAACGCGCCACCGTTGTCGGCATTGACGTGCAGACGCTGGGCCATTTCCCGGCGCAGCACTTGGCCGCCGAGGGTCGCGCCTTCCAGCACGTACAGGGCACCGAGGCAGGCGGCGGGGGTGTCAAGGGGCGGGAGCTCGGCGCAGCGGGGCAGGGCGTCAATAGCCTGCTCATCCAAGCCCAGCGCGTTGAGGTCATTCAGTAGAGTCGGCGTTTTCGTACGCACCCCCTGGTCGAAGCCTTCAGGGATCAAATCGCATTCGTACAGCGCCGCTTCCATTGGCCCATAAAACCCGTAATACGCCTGCAATAAGCGCTGATACCAATCGGCATCCATGCGCTCGGAGAAAAACGGCAGGCGCTTTTCCAACGTCACATGCAGCAGGGCCGTACCTGTGCGCAACGTTTCTAGCAAAGAGGGCGCGCCAACGTCATGGGCCTGTGAATGCATTCAGTGAGCTCGAACTGTGGGCCTCTCGGCCATGAATGACGCATTTAAATCGGCTATAATTCTACACAACTAATGGCGGGCAGCTGTACGCGCAAAGCGAAAAGGCTGACCAGCGGATCAGAAAAGTCGCTGCTTGTTCATTCAGAGACCGCAGCGCATGCGGTGAAGTTCGGCTGAAATGATGTCGCGACGCTATCAATGCATGGACAGCCCCTGCTGGGTCAACGCCGCTTGCACACAGTCGATCAGGTGCTCAGTGCTCCAGGGTTTAGGCAAGAAACGCACCGATCCACCTAGTTGTGCTGCAATACTGGTGTTTCCGGACGTCAACACCACCGGCACCGTTGGCCACCGATGCGCGACCACTCGGCTCAAGTCATAACCGTTGAGCAAACCTGGCATCTGCACATCGCTGACGATCAGGTGCACCGGGTCATCCTCGCGCTCCAAATAAATCATTCCCTCATCCGCCGAAGGAAATGACGTCACGACCGCCCCAAAATCTTCCAGTACATCCACCATCAACGTCCGAATGATTTCGTCGTCTTCCAATACTAATATCGATGGCTGAGCCATGATCGTTACTCCACCATCAGGGTTCATAAGGTGGAGTGGGTCAGGAATGTAAGAGTTTCGATGCAAAGGTTTTTTGCCGATGGATGGTCGTGTTGTGGCACGGTTTGGTGCACTGGGCTGGCTAGCAGGCATAATTGCACCACCGTTGCTGCCAGCAGCACTCGATGTGGAGCACCCTATGAAATATACCGCCTCACTGGCGCTGATTCTTGCCGCTGGTATGTCCAGCCCCCTGACCTATGCTGCGGGCGACGCCGAAGCTGGCGGCAAACTTTTCACCAAGACCTGCGGCGGCTGCCACAGTGTCGGCGAGGGTGCACGCGGTGGTTTCGGCCCTGAACTCAACGGCATCATCGGCCGACCTGCGGGGATTACCACTGACTATCAGTATTCCGATGCGATGAAAAACTCTGGTGTGGTCTGGACCCGGGACAAACTCGCCGCCTACATCGAGGCGCCGAAGAAGGTGGTAAGGGGTACGCGGATGATCTTCTGGGGCATTAGTGATCAGGAAAAAATCGAGAACATTCTGGCGTACCTGGAAACCTTCCAGCCCAAGTGATCGGTGTCGATCGAAGCCTAAGGGCGCCACCTTACAAAACCCAGAGGCACGCTGATGGACCGGCAACTGCTCAAGCTCGCCCGCAACAAACAGCTGGCGCACCCCGCGATGCTCGACGAGTTCGACATCAACGATTGGATTGCAAAGTATCAGGCGCTTTATCCAGGGCACAGCCTCGAAAGAGGCTTTCTGGAAGGTGCACGCTGGTTGAACAGCCAATTTAAACGGGTGCAGAGCAGCCGTCTGCACTATTCGTTCAGTACAAATGAGCCGCTGACATATGACGCGCTGATCAGCGCACATATCGGGGCGGCCAATCACTTCTTCTGCGCAATGGCCGCCGAGGCGCTGCAGGCCGTCAAGGCCAACCCGGTAGCGTCCCTTGAAGAGCACCTTTCATTCCGATCTTCGTTGACTAACGGTGAGTCCGGCCTGCCACCGGATCATCTCAATATGTTGCGCCTGGATTCGCTCTGCGGGGCGATCTGGGATCTGTATCAAAACCGCCATGACCTGCGTGTGCTGTTCCCCGACAATTGCCCGCATATGCTCAGTGCTATCAACTTTTTTGCCTATGAAAGCGATTTGGTGCAACTGACCCATAGTTTCAAAAAAATCTGGCAGGAGTTGTTGTACGGCGGCATGGAATTTTTTGCCGATTCCAAAGGCGTGCTGCTCTCTTCTGCGTCGGAGCATCTGGATCTGGTCAAAGTGATTTATGAATACCGCCGTGATCACCACAACGGTACCAACGGTCTGAGAATTTCCGGTGAAATTCAGCAGGGTCGCCAAACCTATGCGCCTCAGCTTGGGGGGCAGCGCTATATCAAATGCGCCGGCACTGGCGCGTTATCGATCGGCAAGTGGTCTGAATTAAGCGACAGCGTCCAGACAGCCGCGCTTTATGCGTACCTGTCGCCGTATTACATGATCGACGAGTACCTGCATCCGTTGTTCGATGCTTCTCCCGAGCCCGCTATAAAAAGTATCGAGTGCCAGAACCTGCTGCATATCTGGCTGCACCTTTCGGTGATCGCGGCTCAACTTAAAGAACACTATGCTCAGATGTCTGCGCCGCAGCAGTGGGAAGATCTGCTCAAGCTGTGTCCGCGGTTCTCCCTTGAAACGCTTGCTGCGCGGCTTGCAGAGTGCACTGGGCTCGCGTCTGAACAGGTCGATGCGGCCATTGATCTGCTCATTTATGAGGCCAAGAGCCTGCAGCATGACCTGTGGTCGCGACCGTTGGTGAAGGTGGATGACGACGTGCTGATTCCGATCAGTGCGCCGTTGACGGCCAGCATCTCCAGGAATTTTGATATCTGGCTCAACATCATCGACCCCAAAGGCAAGCAGCGCGGACGATTGTTTGAACGTTACCTGCTCGCGGTGTTGGAAGATTGTCGCAGAACTAATCCGATCATGGCGGACTTGAAGTGGTTGGGGGCGGTTAAGTTCAGAGGAACGTCCAATGTTGTCGAGGAGATCGACCTGGTGTTCTCGTTTGGCAGGCTGCTGGTGGTGTGCGAACTGCGCAGTCGGCGAGCACCGATAACGCCGCTGGATTACCACAACGATTTTTCCGATAACAATGGCATCACCCATAAAACCCGCCAGGCGCGCCGAAAAGCCCAGCATATTCAGCAAGCACTGGGGGCATTTTGCAGCCAGTATTTTCCTCACCTCAGCGACGCGTCCGCAGTCACTGTGCTGCCGCTGGTGATCGTCAGTGGTCCTTACCACGCCGGTTTTGCATGTGACGACGTGCCCATTCTGGACGCCCACTTGCTCAGGCGTTTTCTCAAGGATGGCGAAGTTCGGTTTGGAGGACGTGCGGACTCCGATACCGCGTACGACTACGGCTATGGCCTGTATAACGATGTCGAAGGCGCACAGCGTGAGTTCGCAGGTTATGCTGCGAGCCCGGCCTTGATCAGGATTTACCGAGCCATGGCCCAGCCCCGTCTGCACCGGTACCCCCTGCGGGGCGAGCAGGCTCAGCCGGTGCGGAGTCTGTTCTACGAGCTTTCAGGTTTCAGCTTCGAGGAACAATTGGTTGTAGCGCAGTCGGTTTCAGGCGGCAAGCTGCGCAAAATTGAAGGTGACAAAGTGTGGAACATTCCCAGTGAGCCCTAGTCTATTCGTCACCCTCATTCGATAAGGACATCCCCCGTGAAGCGAGTCGCGCTGCTCTCCATCGCCCTGGCCCTGGGCGCCTGCCAATCCAACCAACGCGACTCATCGCCCAGCCTGCTCAAGGACGGCATTCAGTTTCGCCAGAAAACCGTGGCTGTGGATGCGGAACACGCCAAGGTCATCATGAAGTCCAGTGGCGGCACTCCCGCCGTCGACTTCTCGATCAGCCGCGAAGGCGACCCCGACTCACGCATGGAAGCCCTCGGTAAGGTGATGGACACCGGCGAAGGCAAGGTCTTCAACTGGATCGCCAAGCTCAACCAAACCGTCGCCAGCGCCACGCTCAAGCGTTTTCCACAACTGGAAATCCAGGCCGACCCCGGCAAGAAACTCACTGTATCGGGTTACGCGAACGACACCCGCACCGGTTACTACTACACCTGCGGGCCGGAGATAAATACGTTCCGCCCGGAGAAGGCAAAAATGTATCTGGTGGAATTCCAATTCAAGGGCTCGGGGTGTGAGCAGCATGTGTATGACGTGACGGATCCGGCGAATCGGGTACCGGTGGCTGAGGCGGGGAGTGGGGTTAAGTCGGGTTGAGGGTTAGCCGTGGTGCGGTAGACCCTGCGGGCATACCACACCGTTGAGGGTGTGGGTGCAGCAGTTGCAGAAGGAGGGCATCTGCTCGGGCGTCAGCTGTGGGGAATATTTCGATTTTCGTTTGTTTCGATCATGTCCTGCCTCGTGGGTGTATGCCGTTTTGCTCGCGGATCTGTATCTAACGCGCGCATTTTGAACGCCCTACCATGGGGGCCAAGCCGACAACCTTGGCCAAATGTTTCGCGTCGACAAACGAACACCCCAGGAGTCCAACAATGCCTGAACTGTCCAGTTGGCTGGCCTACGCGTTTATCTCCCTCGGCATGGTGCTGACGCCCGGCCCGAACATGATTTACCTGATTTCACGCTCGATCTGCCAGGGCCGCACCGCCGGGTATATTTCTCTGGCAGGTGTGGCGTTGGGTTTTCTGGTTTACATGCTGTGCGCCGCCTTGGGTATCACGGCCTTGGTCATGGCGGTGCCATTTGCCTACGACGCGCTGCGCTTCGGCGGTGCGTTGTACCTTGCATACATGGCTTGGCAGGCGATCAGGCCAGGCGGACGCTCACCATTCCAGGTGCGAGAGTTGCCCAAGGACAGCCCACGCAAGCTGTTCACCATGGGCCTGGTGACCAACCTGTTGAACCCCAAGGTGGCGGTGATGTATTTGTCGTTACTGCCGCAGTTCATCGACCCGAACGGCCATGGCAGTGTGTTGACGCAATCCCTGGCGCTGGGCTTTACGCAGATTTTTATCAGCGTGAGCGTCAATGCGGCGATTGCCGCCATGGCGGGTTCGATCGCGGTGTTTTTCGTTACCCGGCCGGGTTGGCAGGTGGTGCAGCGCTGGCTGATGGGGTCGGTGCTGATGGGGCTGGCGGTGCGGATGGCGGTTGAAGGGCGGCGGTAGGGTGCCTCACTGGATGTCTTTGAGGTAATCCTGCAGGTGGGTCAGTGGCCCGCGCAGTTCATCCAACTGAGCCGCGTTTTGCACATCACTCGCCAACCGTTGCAGCTCGCGACCCATCACCGTATCGGCCCCGCCCAATGCCTCAAGTGCTTGATCAACACATTCCGCGAGTTTGGATTGAATAACGGCCAGATCCCCCTGCCGCACCAACAACCCGAACACTTCCCGGTCATACCGATCCATCACCGGATCATCCCGCAAAACCGGGCTGCCACCGTCCGTCTCGTGCACCAGCTTCAGTGCAAAAAGCGCAACCGCTTCCAGCGTCAATTCCATGGTTTCGGTTCCTCGGTGTTTTGGCGGGAGAGTGGGGGAGGGCGATGATCACTGTTCTGCGCATGAAAAAAAAGACCCCATGCCGCGAACGGGTCAGCTCCCGCCAACGCAATGTCATCCGCCCGAGCAACGATATTAAATGGCTATGTTGCAACTCGCCGTGCCAAATGCACCCGGTCACCAGACGGAGGCGGTGCAAGGCTCAACCCATTACAAGGACGCAAACACGCATGCAGTCACTCCCCCCCCCAAGCATCCACAGACACGCGAGCTGGCTTAAGCCGGCCTATGGATTAATCGATGATTTATCGCGGCGCAGGCTGGCTGACGTTGTTTACAACGGTGGTGATGGCGCGGCTATTGATGTGGCTGTGGCCCGACCCCAGCGTCAAACCCGGCAACACATCGCTGATGCACTGAACTG
Organism: Pseudomonas sp. EL_65y_Pfl1_R83; assembly: GCF_963970695.1. NCBI lineage: Bacteria > Pseudomonadati > Pseudomonadota > Gammaproteobacteria > Pseudomonadales > Pseudomonadaceae > Pseudomonas > Pseudomonas sp. EL_65y_Pfl1_R83. The sequence continues at coordinate 107,389 of NZ_CAXAQI010000012.1, forward strand.
ACAGCCGCACGCCGATGGCGTCCGCCACCACTTCTTTTTCATGCCGATGCAGTGGCCGGCGCTGGTGATCATGGTGGGCTGCACACTGATTGCCTTGCTGAAATAACCCAACCGGCCGCTAGGCCAGGGCGGCCGCGTCTCGACCTGTTCAAGGCTGCCACGGTAAGTGGTGTGAGCAAGCGGGCGACGCCAGCCTCAGATCCACTGGTCATTCACAGCCGTACGCTCCCCACCTTCATGCCCGGTGTTCAAGATGCCCCGTGGCTCGATCATCATCAGCTTGGTCTCGCCTTCAGCGGCTGTGCGGTGCTCTACGCCACGCGGTACAACGTACAGCTCACCCGGTGCGACATAAACCGGGCCGTCTGGGAGGTCGATACGCAGGGTGCCTTCAAGTACCAGAAAGGCTTCGTCGGTTTCGGGGTGGGAGTGCCAGATGAACTCGCCTTCGATGCGTACTACTTTGAACTGGTAGTCGTTCATTTCGGCGACGACGCGTGGGCTCCATTGTTGGTCGATCAGGTCGGCTTTTTGGGTGAGATTTATGGGTTTTGTCGGGGGCTGCGGCTGAGGCATGACGGATACTCTGCTAGACAAGAGTCGTCAGGTTAGCGAACGAGGGGGCGAGGGCGCTTGTACGATCCTGCAAGCAGTCTGAGCGTGTCGGCTGGCGTCGCCTACACTTAACTTCCTGCTCATTCACACATCGGTCACAAACCAGACGGAAGGCATACACCAGACCTAAAGTTGCGGCGTAAAGAGCGGATAAACTCTATGTCGTTTACATGCGCAACACTGTTCAAGGACCGAATTCATGCCTCAGCGCTCATCCAGCCGCATGCACCTTCCCGCTTATCCTCGTTTCCGTTGGTTCGCCTTGATCCCAGTCGTGCCGGCCGTTTTGTGGATACTCGTGCAATCAACCTCGATGGCCAATCTGCTGGCCTGCACGGCAGTGGTGATGATCGGCCTGGGTGCCTGTGCCTGGAGCGCGGTTGCACAGCGCAACGCAATGCAGCGAGCGATTGCGCAGGCGCAGGCAAGCCAGTCAAGTGCGCATGCCCATAACGGCATGGCCTCCCGCGCACAGCTCGATGAGGTATTGCTGGGCGCCATGCCCATCTGGGCCAAGCAGGTGGAAAGCTCGCGCGATCAGACCGAAGAAGCGATCGTGAGCCTGGCGAACCGTTTCACCGGGATCGCCACACGCTTGCAGGAAACGGTACAAGCGTCGCAGCACGCAGCCGGCGAACTGGACGGGCACTCCGCCGACGGTGCGCTTGAGGTGCTGGCGCGCAGTGACAGCGAGTTGAGCCAGGTGATCAATTCGCTCAAGGCCACTCAAGCCAGCCGTGATCAGACCCTGGCTCAGGTGCGCAGCCTGACCGCCTACACGGGCGAACTGCGCACCATGGCCGCTGATGTCGCGGCGATTGCCGCACAAACCAACCTGCTGGCCCTCAACGCGGCCATCGAAGCGGCGCGTGCCGGTGAGGCCGGTCGCGGCTTCGCGGTGGTGGCCGATGCGGTGCGCAGCCTGTCGAGCAAGTCCAGTGAAACGGGCCAGCAGATGTCGGCGAAGGTCGACATCATCAATAACGCCATTACTCAATTGGTGCAGGCCGCGTCCAGCAGCGCCGACCAGGACAGCCATTCTGTGGCGGAGTCCGAAAACAGTATTCAAGTGGTGCTCACACGTTTCCAGAGCATCACTGGGCGCCTGGCCGAATCCGCCGACCTGCTCAAGCAGGAAAGCTACGGCATCCGGGATGAGATGACCGAGGTGTTGGTCAACCTGCAATTCCAGGATCGGGTCAGCCAGATCCTCAGTCACGTGCGCGACAACATGCACGCCCTGCATGACCATCTCGTGCAGGCCAACCAGGCCCCGGACCAGCCGCTGGCCATCGACGCCCGCCAATGGCTGGCGCGCATGGAAGCCACCTACGCCACCGATGAGCAACGGCGCCTCCATCATGGCGAGGCGGCTGTGCAGCAGAATTCTCAAGACATCACTTTCTTTTAGGAGCGCATCATGGCGAAGAATGTATTAGTGGTCGACGACTCCAGCAGCGTGCGGCAAGTGGTTGGCATCGCCTTGAAAAGCGCCGGTTACGACGTGATCGAGGCCAGTGACGGCAAGGACGCCCTGAACAAGCTGACCGGGCAAAAAGTGCACCTGATCATCAGTGACGTGAACATGCCTAACATGGATGGCATCACCTTCGTCAAGGAGGTCAAGAAGCTGGCCAACTACAAGTTCACACCGATCATCATGCTGACCACCGAGTCTCAGGAATCGAAGAAGGCCGAAGGCCAGGCCGCGGGCGCCAAGGCGTGGGTGGTCAAGCCGTTCCAGCCGGCGCAGATGCTGGCGGCGGTCTCCAAATTGATCCTGCCCTGACACCCGGCGCCAGGGAGACCAACATGCCGATCACTCACGAAACAATCGACGGCACCGCCCATGTGGGCATCGACGGCGAACTCACGATCTACACCGTCGCTGAACTGGCGGGCGCGTTGTTGTCGCAGATGGGCGCGGCGCCGCGCCTGGACCTGGACCTGTCCCAGGTCACGGAAATGGATGGTGCCGGCCTGCAGTTGCTGGCAGTCATCCAGCGTGAAGCCGGCATTGCCGGCACCGCCTTGAGTGTGACCGGCCAGAGCCAGGCGGTCATGCAGGCGCTCCAACTGTGTCGCAGCGCCGCGCTTTAATCGGCACTGCCCCGTTCATTGATCGACAAGGAAAGTCCAGGTGAGCATCAATCTCGATCAGGCACTGCAGACCTTCATCGTCGAGGCCCGCGAACTGCTGCAGGCCATGGAGCAATCCCTGCTGCAGTTGGAAAGCGACCCCGGCGACCAGGATGCCATCGGCGCGATTTTCCGCGCCGCGCACACCATCAAGGGTTCCGCGGGGTTGTTCGGCCTCGCGCCGATCGTGGGGTTCACGCATATCGTCGAAGACGTTCTCGACCGACTGCGCGACGGCAGTGTGGCGGTGGACGCTGCTTTGATCGCGCTGCTGCTCAAGTGCGGCGACCATATGCTTGAACTGATCGACGTGATTGCCAGCCGCGGTGAGGCGCCGACCCCAGCCGCGCTGGAGCGCGGTGAGACCTTGCGCGAGGCGCTGAGCGACTATCAGCCGCTGCGCACCGCCACTGCCGACGTCGTACCCGCTGCGGTGGACGACGACCCGGGGGGCGAAGTGCTTTGGCATATTTCTCTGCGCTTTGGCGTGGAGGTGTTCCGTAATGGCATGGACCCGCTGTCGTTCCTGCGTTACCTCGATACGCTGGGGCACATGGTGCAGGTCACCACCCTGACCGACAACATCCCCGCCCTGGAGAGCTGGGACCCGGAAAGCTGCTACCTGGGCTTCGAGATCGACCTGCGGTCGACGGCCAGCCATGCCACGCTCAACGAAGTGTTCGACTTCGTGCGCGACGACTGTGACGTGCACATCCGCGCGGTCGACGAAACGCCGGAAAGCAGCGTCGCCATCGGCATTGACTTGATCGCACAAGCCGAGCAAGGTCCGGCTCCCGCCTCGCCCCAGCGCCTGCCGGCGAACAGCGAGGCGAAAACCCGCGACGGCAGTTATGTGCGGGTCAACGCCGACAAGCTCGACGAGTTGATCAACCTGGTCGGCGAATTGGTGATCGCCAGCGCCGGCGCAAGCCTGTTGGCGCGTTCCTGTAACAACGACCCGCTGCAGGAGGCCACTTCGACGGTGTCGGGGCTGGTGGAAGAGATCCTCGATGGCGCCCTGCACCTGCGCATGATCCCCATCGGCGACACGTTCAACCGCTTCCGCCGCGTGGTGCGCGATGTCAGCCAGGAACTGGGTAAGGACATCGAGCTGATCATCAGCGGCGCGGAAACCGAGCTGGACAAGACCGTGGTAGAGAAGATCGGCGACCCGCTGATGCACCTGCTGCGCAACGCCATGGACCACGGTATCGAAAGCGCCGATGTGCGACGTTCGGCGGGCAAGTCGAGCAAGGGTCATCTGAGCCTCAATGCTTATCACGACTCCGGAAGCATCGTCATCGAAATCGCCGATGACGGCGCCGGGCTCAACCGCGACCGCATTCTGGAAAAAGCCCAGGAACGCGGGCTGGTGGCCAGCGGCGCGGTGCTCACCGACCAGGAGATCTACAACCTGATCTTCGAAGCGGGTTTCTCGACCGCCGAGGCCGTGACCAACCTGTCCGGGCGCGGCGTCGGCATGGACGTGGTCAAGCGCAATATCACCTTGTTGCGCGGCACCGTCGACCTCGACAGCCGTCCCGGCCAGGGCACCGTGGTGCGCATTCGCTTGCCGCTGACCCTGGCGATCATCAATGGCTTCCTGGTCGGCATCGACCAATCCACCTACGTGATTCCCCTGGACATGGTCCAGGAATGTATCGAGCTGGATGAACACCAGCGCCAGTCCAGCCGCGACACGGGCTATCTGGACCTGCGTGGCGAGGTGTTGCCGTTGGTGCACCTGCGTGACCACTTCAGCCATGAAGGCCCCGTTGCCCGACGCCAGAATGTGGTGGTGGTGCGCTACGCCGAGCATAAGGCCGGGCTGGTGGTGGATGACCTGCTCGGTGAGTTTCAGACCGTGATCAAACCCTTGGGCAAGTTGTTCGGCGCACTGCGCGGTATCAGTGGCTCGACCATCCTGGGCAGCGGCGCGGTGGCCCTGATCCTGGATGTACCGGCACTGCTCAATCAAATCGTACAACTGGAAGCCCGCACGTCCATGGCGCCTCAGTCGCCACCGGTCGTCGCCCGCTGATGTCTTTGCAATTCCATGGAGGTTCTCCGATGAAATGGTTCTACGATCTTAAAATTTCCACCAAGCTGATCAGTTCGTTCCTGGTGGTACTGGCGCTCACCGGGGCCATGGGCGGCTTCGCTATCCTTCAACTCGGTTCCGTCAACCATGCCGCCCAGGACATTAAGGGCAACTGGATGCCATCCATGCGCGCAGCGGCAGGCATGCGTTTTTATGCCGCCAACTATCGCTTGAAAGAAAACCGCCACATCGGTACCGAGATTGCCGAAGAAAAGGCCCAGGCCGAACGCGAGGCCACCGAGGCGCGCCAGCAGTTCGAAACCCGCATGCAGACCTACGAGCAATTGGTGTCGAACGATGACGATCGTCAACTCCTGCTCAGCGTGAAAAGCGCGTGGGACGCCTACATTGCGAGCAGCAAGCAGGTCCTGGAGTTTTCCCGTCAGAACCAGGAGGCCCAGGCCCGCAGTTTGCTCAGGGGGCAATCCAGAGGGCATTTCGATGAGGTGACCAACCGCCTGCAGAAAATGGTCGAGCTCAATGACGCCGGCGCGACTGCCGCGGGTGACAAGGGCACGGTGCTGTATGAAAGCTCACGCGTGTCGATCATCGCGGTACTGGTCGCGTCCCTGTTGATCGGTCTGGGCCTGGCGATATTCATCGCGCGGATCATTTCCCGCCCGTTGCGCCAAGCAGCGAGCGCCGCCGAGCAATTGGCCGAAGGCAACCTTAACGCACACATCGAGCCAGGTGGCAAAGATGAAACCGGCATGGTGCTCAACGCCATGCGCAACATGGTCGGCAAGCTGGCACATATCATCGGCGAAGTGCGTAACGCCTCCGATAACCTCGCCAGCGCCTCCGAACAGGTCAGCGCCACCGCGCAATCGATGAGCCAGGCCACCAGTGAGCAGGCCGCCAGTGTCGAGGAAACCAGTGCGTCGGTCGAGCAGATGAGCGCCAGCATCAACCAAAACACCGAAAACGCCAAGGTCACTGATGGCATGGCCAGCAAAGCTGCCAAGGAAGCCACCGAGGGCGGCGAATCGGTACAGCAGACGGTGGTGGCGATGAAGAAAATCGCCCAGCGCATCAGCATCATCGATGACATCGCCTACCAGACCAATCTGCTCGCGCTCAATGCCGCCATCGAGGCCGCTCGGGCCGGCGAGCACGGCAAGGGTTTCGCCGTGGTGGCCGCCGAAGTGCGCAAGCTGGCCGAACGCAGCCAGGTGGCCGCCCAGGAAATCGGGGAACTGTCTTCCAGCAGCGTGGACATGGCCGAGAAAGCCGGCAAGTTGCTCGACGAAATGGTGCCTTCCATCAACAAGACGTCCGACCTTGTGCAGGAAATCAGCGCTGCGTCCGAAGAACAGGCCGCCGGTGTCGCCCAGATCAACACGGCGATGACCCAGCTCAACCAAGTGACCCAGCAAAACGCTTCGAGCAGCGAAGAACTGGCGGCCACGGCCGAAGAAATGAGCAGCCAGGCCGAGCAACTGCAACAGGCCATGAGTTTCTTCGTGCTGGATTCAGCGTCCAAGGCCGCGGTGCAAAGCAACAGCGTGGACGGCCCCGGCAGCACGCCCAACCGTCAGCCGCCACGCACTAAACCAACGGCGCCGCGCAAGGCCTTCGCCTACACCATGGCCAGTGCCCCGGACGAATCGGATTTCACCCGCTTCTGATCGCACGATCGATGCGGGCCTACAAGGGAGAGTAGTGACATGGGCGCAGTAATGACGACTCGGCAGACCGCGGTGGCGGTCGATGAGGATGCGCAGTACCTGACCTTCATGCTGGGCGGCGAAATGTTCGCCATCGGCATCCTGGGGATCAAGGAAATTATCGAATACGGTAGCCTGACCGTGGTGCCGATGATGCCCGCTTTCGTGCGCGGGGTAATCAACCTGCGCGGCGCAGTGGTGCCGGTGGTGGACTTGTCGGCGCGCTTTGGTCGGGCCAACTCAGCGATCACCCGGCGCTCCTGCGTGATCATCATCGAGGCGAGTACCGAGGACGGCCAGCCACAGGACATCGGGCTGCTGGTCGATACGGTGTCTGCCGTGCAGGAAATCCCGACCACGCAGATCGAACCGCCACCCAGCTTCGGTGCGCGAATTCGCGCGGATTTCATCAGTGGCATGGCCAAGGTCGACGGCAAATTCGTGATCGTGCTGGAAGTGGACAAGGTGCTGTCCATCGACGAGATGTCCAGCCTCGCCGAGGCCGGCCAGGCGCCAGCCCCTGACCTCGACCCGCGTTGAGGCTCGATCATGTCAGACACCGTCTCCATCGACGATCGTGAATTCGGTCAGTTCCAGACCTGGCTGTACCGCGCGGCCGGCATCAACCTGTCGCCGGCCAAGAAAGCCTTGGTGGCCGGGCGCCTGTTCAAGCGCCTCAAGCACTATGAGCTGCAGAGCTATGGTGAGTATTTCAAGCTGATCATGAATGACCAGCGCAAGGGCGAACTGCAGGTTGCGCTGGATTTGCTGACCACCAACGAAACCTATTTTTTTCGAGAGCCCAAGCACTTCGACTTCCTGCGTCAGCACGTGCTGCCCCAGGCCACGCCGGGCCGGATGTTTCGCGTGTGGAGCGCGGCCAGTTCCACAGGTGAAGAGCCCTACAGCCTGGCGATGACCCTGGCCGAAAGTCTTGGCACCACGCCCTGGGAAGTGATCGGCTCGGACATCAGCTCCCAGGTGCTGGCCAAGGCGCGCACGGGGCATTACTCAATGGAACGCATCGAGACCTTGCCCCAGCCGCTGCTGGTCAAGTACTGCCTCAAGGGCATGGGGCGCCAGGAGGGCACCGTCTTGATCGACAAGGCCTTGCGCAGCCGCGTCAATTTTGTCCAGGTCAACCTTAACGAAGCGCTGCCGGCCCTGGGGGAGTTCGAGGTGATCTTCCTGCGCAACGTGATGATTTATTTCGATCAGCAGACCAAGCGCCAGGTGGTCGCGCGCCTGCTGCCGCTGCTCAAACCTGGTGGTTACTTGATCATCAGTCACTCCGAAAGCCTCCACGGTGTCAATGACACCTTGAAGCTGGTGGCGCCGTCGATTTACCGCAAGCCATGAAAAAGCCTGTCGGTACGGCCGAAGTGGTATTGGCACCTGGCCAAGTCAGCTTTGCGACGCAGCCGACGCGCCTGCGTACCTTGCTCGGCTCCTGCGTGGCGATCACCTTTTGGCATCCGCAACTGCGGATCGGCGGCATGTGTCACTTCATGCTGCCGGGGCGCCTGCGCAATCATCAGCCCCTGGATGGCAGGTACGCCGACGAAGCCCTGGAACTGCTGCTGCGCCACGCAAAGGTCAATGGCACGCATGCACGGGATTACCAGGTCAAGTTGTTCGGCGGCGGCGAGATGTTTCCTGATTTGCAGCGCCGCCTGCCGACGCAGGACGTGGCCAGCCTGAATATTCGCGCGGCACTGGCCCTGGCCGAGCGCTATCACCTGCACCTGACCGCCCAGGACATGGGCAGTACCGGTTACCGCACGATCATGTTCGACCTGTGGAGCGGCAGCGTCTGGGTTCGGCACCAACCAATGGGAATAGTTAAAGAAGATGCCTAACAAAAAAATCAGTGTGTTGCTGGTCGATGATTCGGCTGTGGTGCGCCAGGTACTGCTGGCGATTCTCAGCGATACGCCGGATATCCACGTCATGGGGGCGGCTTCCGACCCGATTTTCGCCATGGACAAACTCGCCCGGGAATGGCCGGATGTGATCGTGCTGGACATCGAAATGCCGCGCATGGACGGCATCACGTTTCTCAAGAAAATCATGAGCGAGCGGCCGACGCCGGTGGTGATCTGTTCCTCGTTGACCCAGAAAGGCGCGGAAACCTCACTGCAGGCGCTGTCGGCGGGTGCGGTGGAAATCATCACCAAGCCCTCAACCGGCTTAAAGAGTTTCCTGATTGAGTCGGCGGCCGAGTTGGTGGCAGCGATCCGGGCTGCAGCGAACTCCAACGTCAGGAACCTGGGAAAGCGCAGCGTCAGCCCGCCAATGACCCCGGCCAGCAAACTCAGTGCCGATGCGATCCTGCCCGCCGCCAATGGCCATGCGATGGCCCAGACCACCGAGCGTATCGTCGCCATCGGCACCTCCACCGGCGGCACTCAAGCGCTGGAAGCCGTGCTGACGGCACTGCCGCGAGTGTGCCCGGGTATGGTGATCGTGCAGCACATGCCCGAGAAGTTCACCGCTTCGTTCGCCGAGCGTCTCAACAGCGTGTGCGAGATCGAGGTGCGCGAAGCGCGCAACAACGACCGTATACTGCCTGGCCTGGCCCTGATCGCCCCTGGCGGCAAGCACCTGATGGTCACCCGCAGCGGTGCCTATTATCACGCTCAGGTTATCGATGGACCGCTGGTCAACCGCCATCGGCCTTCCGTGGATGTGCTATTTCGTTCGGTGGCCCGGTTCGCCGGCAGGAATGCCACCGGCATCATCATGACGGGCATGGGTGACGACGGCGCGCGCGGGCTCAAGGAAATGCTCGAGGCCGGGGCCGCCACGGTCGCCCAGGATGAAGCCAGTTGTGTGGTGTTCGGCATGCCCAAGGAAGCCATCAAACTCAACGCCGCTCAGCGCATCATGGCGCTGGAGGATATTTATCTGGCGATCCTGCATAAGTGAGGGGGCAGGGTGACGTGGCGGGTGTGTAGGCAGGTGGTTTGAGGATGTTGGGGCTGGCGCTATCGCAGGCAAGCCAGCGCCCACAGTGGATCGTGTTTCAGGTGTGGGGTGGGAGGTGAGTCGTTATTCCGCCGACAAGCCACTTTTCTACAGGCGAAAAAAAAGACCTTGAATTTCAAGGTCTTTTTTTAAGATGGTGCCCCGAGGGAGAATCGAACTCCCACTTCTTTCGAAAACGGATTTTGAATCCGCCGCGTCTACCAATTCCGCCATCAGGGCTCAATGGCGGCGAAGTATAGAGATGAGATTACCGTTGGTCAATCACGTTTCATGGTCAATTTTCACTATTTCCGCTAGACTTCCCGGCCCTGCTAGACGAACCCCATCATGCGCGTTGCTGACTTTACTTTTGAGCTCCCTGATTCGCTGATCGCTCGCCACCCTTTGGCCGAGCGTCGCGCCAGTCGACTGCTGACCCTGGACGGGGTGAGCGGTGCCCTCGCACACCGTCAATTCACTGATTTGCTTGAGCATTTGCGCCCAGGCGATCTGATGGTGTTCAACAATACCCGGGTAATTCCGGCGCGGCTGTTTGGCCAGAAAGCTTCCGGCGGCAAGCTGGAAATTCTGGTGGAGCGGGTGCTGGACAGCCATCGTGTGCTGGCCCATGTGCGCTCCAGCAAGTCGCCGAAACCGGGCTCGATCATCTTGATCGATGGCGGTGGCGAAGCCGAGATGGTGGCGCGTCATGATGCGCTGTTCGAGCTCAGGTTTGCCGAAGAAGTGTTGCCATTGCTGGAGCGCGTCGGCCATATGCCGTTGCCGCCTTATATAGATCGCCCTGACGAAGACGCGGACCGCGAGCGCTATCAGACGGTTTACTCCCAACGCCCTGGTGCCGTGGCTGCGCCGACGGCCGGGCTGCATTTCGACCAGCCGCTGCTGGATGCGATTGCCGCCAAGGGCGTCGAGACGGCTTATGTGACTCTGCACGTGGGGGCCGGTACGTTTCAGCCGGTGCGTGTGGATAACATCGAAGACCACCATATGCACAGCGAGTGGCTGGAAGTCAGCCAGGGCGTCGTTGACGCGGTTAACGCGTGCAAGGCGCGCGGCGGGCGAGTGGTGGCCGTGGGCACCACCAGCGTGCGTTCGCTGGAGAGTGCGGCGCGTGATGGCGTGCTCAAGCCGTTCAGTGGCGACACCGATATCTTTATTTACCCAGGCCGGCCGTTCCATGTGGTCGATTGCCTGGTGACCAACTTTCACTTGCCGGAATCCACGCTGTTGATGCTGGTGTCGGCATTTGCCGGTTACCCGGAAGCCATGGCCGCTTATCAAGCCGCCATCGCTAACGAGTACCGTTTTTTCAGCTACGGTGATGCGATGTTTATCACCCGCAATCCGGCGCCGCGCGGCCCAGAGGAACAATCATGAGTCGTATGTCGTTTGAATTGTTGGCCACCGATGGCAAGGCCCGTCGTGGTCGCCTGACCTTCCCGCGTGGCACCGTGGAGACCCCAGCTTTCATGCCGGTTGGTACCTACGGCACCGTTAAAGGCATGATGCCGCGCGACATCGTCGCCACCGGCGCCGAGATCATCCTCGGCAACACCTTCCACCTGTGGTTGCGCCCGGGCACGGAAGTGATCAAGAAGCATGGCGACCTGCATGACTTCATGAAGTGGCAAGGCCCGATCCTCACTGACTCCGGTGGTTTCCAGGTGTTCAGCCTGGGCGCCATGCGCAAGATCAAGGAGGAGGGTGTGACCTTCGCCTCACCGGTGGACGGTTCCAAGGTGTTCATGGGCCCGGAAGAGTCGATGCAGGTGCAGCGCGACCTGGGCTCCGACATCGTGATGATTTTTGACGAGTGCACGCCGTACCCGGCTGACGAAGACGTTGCACGGACCTCCATGGAGTTGTCGCTGCGTTGGGCCCAGCGTTCGAAGAATGCCCACGGCGACAACACGGCGGCGCTGTTCGGTATCGTCCAGGGCGGTATGCATGAAAGCTTGCGCAAACGCTCGCTGGAAGGCCTCGACAAGATCGGCTTTGACGGCTTGGCCATCGGCGGTTTGTCGGTGGGCGAGCCCAAGCACGAGATGATCAAGGTGCTGGATTACCTGCCGGGCCTGATGCCCGCTGAAAAACCTCGTTACCTTATGGGCGTTGGCAAACCGGAAGATCTCGTAGAGGGTGTGCGCCGCGGTGTGGACATGTTCGATTGCGTGATGCCAACCCGTAATGCCCGCAATGGGCATCTGTTCATTGATACAGGCGTGCTGAAGATCCGTAACGCGTTCCATCGCCATGATGATTCGCCGCTGGATCCCACCTGTGATTGCTACACCTGCCAGAACTTCTCCCGGGCTTATCTGCATCATCTGGACAAGTGCGGGGAAATGCTGGGTAGCATGTTGAATACCATCCACAATTTGCGTCACTACCAAGTCCTGATGGCTGGTTTGCGCGAGGCTATTCAACAGGGTACATTGGCCGCCTTCGTCGATACCTTCTATGCCAAGCGCGGGCTCCCTGTGCCGCCCTTGGACTGAGTTTTCCGACCCTAAGATTCACTATTTGCAACTGGAGTGCTAAATGAGCTTTTTTATCTCTAACGCCATGGCTGACGCCGCTGCGCCTGCTGCTGCCGGCCCTATGGGCGGTGGTTTCGAGTGGATTTTCCTGGTCGGCTTCCTGGTCATCTTCTACCTGATGATCTGGCGTCCACAGGCCAAGCGCGCCAAAGAGCAGAAGAACCTGCTGGGCAGCCTGCAGAAAGGTGACGAAGTTGTGACCACCGGCGGCATCGCTGGCAAGATCACCAAGGTTTCCGATGCTTTCGTGGTTCTGGAAGTCTCCGACACCGTAGAAATGAAGTTCCAGAAGGGCGCCATCGCTGCCACGCTGCCAAAAGGCACGCTCAAAGCGATCTGAGTAACAACCTTTACCAATCGACGGGGCGCGCAAGGCGCCCCGCGTTATAAGCGGGCGGCGTGATGCTGAACAAATACCCTCTGTGGAAATACGTACTGATCCTGGCGGTGCTGGCGATCGGGTTTATTTATTCCGCTCCCAATCTCTATCCTGATGACCCTGCGATCCAGATCTCTGGCGCCAGCACTTCGCTGCAGGTCAATCAGGCTGATCTGGACCGTGCGAGCAAAGCGCTCACTGACGCGGGCATTCAGGTTAAAGCGGCAACTTTGGCGGCTGGTTCGAAAGGCGGCTTGTTGCGCCTGACCAAGCAAGAAGACCAATTGCCGGCTAAAGATGTCGTGCGCAAGGCCATGGGTGACGACTACGTCGTTGCACTAAACCTGGCACAGACCACGCCACAATGGCTGCGCAGCATTGGCGCGCACCCGATGAAGCTGGGTCTGGACTTGTCCGGTGGTGTGCACTTCCTGCTGGAAGTCGACATGGACAAAGCCCTCGACGCCCGTCTGAAAGTCTACGAAGGCGACGTGAAGAGCCTGCTGCGTAAAGAGCGCTTGCGTTATCGCAGCCTGCCGCAGCTCAACGGTGCCATCCAGCTGGGCTTCTCTGACGAGGCTTCCCGTGAACAGGCCCGTGCGCTGATCCGCAAGAACTTCAACGATTTCGATATCGTACCGGCTGACCTCAATGGCCAGGCTGTACTGCGTCTGGCGATGAGCCCGGCCAAGATCGCGGAAATCCGCGAATACTCCATCAAACAGAACTTGACCACGGTACGTAACCGCGTCAACGAGCTGGGTGTGGCCGAGCCGATCGTTCAGCGCCAGGGTGCCAACCGCATTGTGGTTGAGCTGCCCGGCGTGCAGGACACCGCTGAAGCCAAGCGTATCCTGGGTAAAACCGCCAACCTGGAATTCCGCCTCGCGGCTGAGTCGGGTGCTACCCGCGCCACTTCCGAAGAGTTCGAGTTCCGCGAAGGCAATCGTCCTCCAGCGCTGATCGAGCGTGGCTTGATCATCACCGGTGATCAGGTGACCGACGCCAAGGCGGGTTTTGGCGAGCACGGTACCCCTGAAGTGAACATCCACCTGGATGGCCACGGCGGCGAACTGATGAGCCGCGCCACGCGCAGCAACGTCGGTCGCAGCATGGCGGTGATCTTCATCGAGCAACGCCCGGTTACCACCTATACCAAGCAAATGGTCAACGGCGTCGAAAAAGACGTGCCGGTACAGACCTTCAAGGAAGAAAAGAAGATCATCAGCCTGGCGACCATCCAGTCGCCGCTGGGTGCTCAATTCCGCATCACCGGCCTGAACGGTCAGGGTGAATCCTCGGAACTGGCCCTGTTGCTGCGTGCCGGTGGCCTGGCTGCGCCGATGTACTTCGCTGAAGAACGTACCATCGGCCCGAGCCTGGGTGCCGACAACATCGCCAAGGGTGTCGACGCGGCCTTGTGGGGCATGCTGTTTGTGTCGCTGTTCATCATCGCCATCTACCGTTTCTTCGGCGTCATCGCCACGGTGGCCCTGGCGGGCAACATGGTCATGCTGCTGGCGCTGATGTCGCTATTGGGTGCTACGCTGACCTTGCCAGGTATCGCCGGTATCGTGCTCACCATGGGTATGGCGGTAGACGCCAACGTGCTTATCTTCTCGCGGATTCGTGAAGAGATCGCCAATGGCATGACCGTACAGCGTGCAATCAACGAAGGCTTCGGCCGGGCATTTACCGCGATTCTCGACTCCAACCTGACCACATTGTTGGTAGGTGGGATTCTCTTTGCCATGGGCACCGGCCCGGTCAAGGGTTTTGCGGTGACCATGTCCCTCGGTATCTTTACCTCGATGTTCACGGCCATCATGGTGACCCGCGCAATGGTCAACCTGATCTATGGCGGGCGTGACTTCAAGAAGTTGTGGATTTAAGGGGCTGCCATGTTACGTACAATCAACTTCATGGGCGTTCGCAAGATTGCGTTCGGCGCTACTGTGCTCCTTACCGTTCTGGCGCTGTTCAGCTGGTTCCATAAGGGCCTCAACTACGGTCTGGACTTCACCGGCGGTACGCTCATTGAGCTGACCTATGAGAAGCCGGCCGACGTTACCGTGGTGCGCAACGAGCTGGTCAAGGCCGGCTATCACGAAGCCGTGGTGCAGAGCTTCGGTGCCACCACCGATCTGCTGGTGCGTATGCCGGGCGAAGACCCGCAACTGGGTCACCAGGTAGCTGAAGCCTTGCAGAAGGTCGGCGGCGACAACCCGGCATCGGTTAAGCGCGTCGAATTCGTCGGCCCACAAGTCGGTGAAGAGCTGCGTGACCAGGGCGGCCTCGGCATGCTGATGGCGCTGGCGGGTATTATGATTTACCTGGCGTTCCGCTTTCAGTGGAAGTTCGGTGTCGGCGCCATCGTATCGCTGATCCACGACGTGATCGTGACCGTGGGTATCCTGGCGTACTTCCAGATCACCTTCGATCTGACCGTTCTGGCGGCCGTGCTGGCGATCATTGGTTACTCGCTCAACGACACCATCGTGGTATTCGACCGGGTTCGTGAGAACTTTCGCGTACTGCGCAAAGCGACGTTGATCGAGAACATCAATATCTCCACCACGCAGACCCTGCTGCGGACCATGGCGACGTCGATCTCCACCTTGCTGGCGATTGGCGCGCTGATGATCTTTGGCGGCGACAACCTGTGGGGCTTCTCCCTGGCGCTGTTCATCGGCGTGCTGGCGGGTACCTACTCGTCGATCTACATCGCCAACGTGGTGCTGATCTGGCTGAACCTCAACAGCGAAGACTTGATCCCTCCTGCCGCTACCGGCAAGGAGGTCGACGACCGCCCTTGAGGGGGTGTCGTTGACTTGCTGTTACAAAGAAGGCGCGAGTATTGAACTCGTGCCTTTTTTTTTGCTCCAAGGCTGGGTATAGCGCGGATCGTTCGGTCCGTTTGTGATGGTCAGGAGGTTCAACGTGAACAAGTCGTTACTGGTTGGTGCGGTATTGGGTGCTGTCGGTGTGACTGCCGGGGGTGCTGTCGCCACCTACAGCCTGGTAAAAAGCGGCCCTGAGTATGCGCAAGTGCTGGCGGTGCAGCCGGTGAAAACCCAGATCAAAACCCCGCGTGAGGTCTGCAAGGACGTCGCGGTAACCCGGCAGAAGCCGGTGCAGGATCAGCATCAGATCGTCGGTACCGTGGTCGGTGCGCTGGCCGGTGGCCTGCTGGGCAATCAGGTCGGTGGCGGCAATGGTAAGAAGCTGGCTACCGTGGCCGGTGCGGTCGGCGGTGGTTATGCCGGTAACAAGGTTCAGGAAGGCATGCAGAACCGCGATACCTACACCACTACCCAGACTCGCTGTAACACCGTCAACGACATCAGCGACAAGGTTGTCGGCTATGATGTGCGTTACACCTTGGATGGCAAGGAAGGCTCGGTGCGTATGGATCGTGATCCAGGCGGCCAGATTCCAGTCGACAAGGAAGGGCGTTTGGTGCTGGGCCAGAATCAGCAGTAATCCCAAGCCTGGTACAGATGCAAAAATGTGTGTGGGTTCAAAAATGTGGGAAGGGGCTTGTCCCCGATTGCGGTGGTTCAGTCAGCTTATTAGGTGCTGGCCCACTGCAATCGGGGTCAGACCCCTTCCCACAATTGATTTGTGTTGTTACTGTAGTTGCGGCAAGCCTCAAATCCCAGGCATAAAAAAAGCACCCCTAAGGGTGCTTTTTTGTGCCTGCTCGCTTAACGCTTCAGCGAAGCCGGCAGGTGCGGCTGGATCGCGGTCAGCACTGCCTTGAAGCATTTGGTGTTGCCGGCAACCACGTGGCCTTTCTCCAGGAAGTCGTGACCACCGGTGAAGTCGCTCACCAGGCCGCCAGCTTCTTGAATCAGCAGGGCGCCTGCCGCCATGTCCCATTCGGACAGGCCCGACTCCCAGAACGCATCAAAACGACCAGCAGCCACATAAGCCAAGTCCAGGCTAGCTGCGCCAGCGCGACGGATACCAGCGGTCTGGCCAACCAGGGCGCGGAACATGCCCAGGTAGTTTTCCAGGTTGTCCATCTGGTCGTCACGGAACGGGAAGCCGGTACCCAGCAGGGCGCCGTCGAGGCTGGTGCGACCGCTGACGCGCAGGCGACGACCGTTCAGTTGGGCGCCACGGCCACGGCTGGCGGTGAATTCTTCCTGGCGGACCGGGTCCAGCACAACAGCGTGTTCCAGGCGGCCACGGTATTTGCACGCGATGCTCACGGCAAAGTGCGGGATGCCGCGCAGGAAGTTCGTGGTGCCATCCAGTGGGTCGATGATCCACAGGTAATCTTCGCCTTCGCCGCTACCTTTGTGCAGGCCGGTTTCTTCACCGAGAATGCCGTGGGTAGGGTAGGCCTTGCGCAGAGCGTCGATGATTTTCTGTTCGGCGGCGCGATCCACCTCGGATACATAATCCTTGGCGTCTTTTTCGTCGACCTTGATGGTATCCAGGCGCTCGATGGAGCGGAAGATCAATTCACTGGCGCTGCGGGCGGCGCGCAGCGCGATATTCAGCATGGGCTGCATGGATAGGTCACCTAAGGTTGTTAAAGAAAGCCGAGCAGTTTAGCAGAAACTTTCTTCAGGTGAAGGACGACGTTAGCTTTCATGGCATAACCTTAGGCTGTTCTGTAAGATTTGCTCCCCTTTCCCGTGTCCGAGAGCGCCTCCCTTGCTGCAAAACATTCGTGTCGTCTTGGTCAATACCAGTCATCCCGGCAACATCGGTGGGGTGGCGCGAGCCATGAAAAACATGGGGCTGACGCGCCTGGTGCTGGTCGAGCCGCGCCTGTTCCCGCACCACGAGGCCGATGCTCGCGCGTCCGGCGCCAATGACCTCCTGGAAAAAGCCCAGGTCGTTGCCACCTTGGAAGACGCCTTGGTCGGCTGCAACCTGGTGCTCGGCACCAGCGCCCGCGACCGTCGCATCCCTTGGCCGCTGCTGGATCCGCGCGAGTGCGGCACCAAAGTGGTGGAAGAGGCCGCCGGCGGCGCTGAAATCGCCTTGGTATTCGGGCGTGAAGATTCCGGCCTGACCAATGAAGAGCTGCAGCGATGTCATTACCACGTGCACATTCCATCAGACCCTGAGTTCAGCTCGCTGAATCTCGGGGCAGCGGTGCAGGTGTTAACTTACGAAGTGCGCATGGCCTGGCTGGCTGCTGAGGGGCAGCCTAGCAAAGTGGAAAAGGATGAAGTCGCATCGACCAAAAGTGGCGAGTTGGCCACCATGGACGAGTTGGAGCGATTCTATGAGCACCTGGAGCAAACCCTGGTGGCCATCGAATTCCTCGATCCGGACAAGCCCCGGCACTTGATGGCGCGCCTGCGTCGCCTGTACGGACGCAGTTCAGTGAGCCGAGCCGAAATGAATATATTGCGTGGCATCCTCACGGAAACCCAGAAAGCGGCCCGTGGCGAGCTTCTTAAGCGGAAGGATTAAAAAATGTTCGAGCGTTTGCGAGAAGATATCCAGAGTGTTTTCCATCGTGACCCGGCGGCGCGCAACGCCTTTGAAGTGCTTACCTGCTACCCCGGCATGCACGCGATTTGGATTCACCGCCTGTCCGGCGCGTTGTGGGGCATGGGCTGGAAATGGCTGGCGCGATTGGTGTCGAACTTTGGGCGCTGGCTGACCGGGATTGAGATTCATCCGGGTGCCAAAGTGGGCCGCCGCTTCTTCATCGACCATGGCATGGGCATCGTGATTGGCGAGACTGCCGAGATCGGCGATGACGTGACGCTC
The DNA here is from genome assembly GCF_963970695.1 of Pseudomonas sp. EL_65y_Pfl1_R83. Lineage (NCBI taxonomy): Bacteria > Pseudomonadati > Pseudomonadota > Gammaproteobacteria > Pseudomonadales > Pseudomonadaceae > Pseudomonas > Pseudomonas sp. EL_65y_Pfl1_R83. The sequence continues at coordinate 125,560 of NZ_CAXAQI010000012.1, forward strand.
TATCAAGGCGTGACCTTGGGTGGCACAAGCTGGAATAAAGGCAAGCGTCACCCGACACTGGGTGATGGCGTGGTGGTAGGGGCGGGCGCCAAGGTACTCGGCCCGTTCACCGTCGGCGCCGGTGCCAAGGTGGGTTCCAATGCCGTGGTGACCAAGGCCGTGCCGCCTGGCGCGACCGTTGTTGGCATTCCTGGTCGCATCATCGTCAAGCCGGAAGTCGGCGACGAGCAGGAAGCCAAGCGCAAGGCCATGGCCGAGAAGATCGGTTTCGATGCCTATGGTGTCAGCGAAGACATGCCCGACCCGGTGGCGCGCGCCATTGGCCAGTTGCTTGACCACCTGCAAGCGGTGGACGGCAAGCTGGAGGGTATGTGCGGTGCGTTGAAGGATCTGGGTAGCCCTTACTGCGCGAAGGATCTGCCTGAGTTGCGCGAGGAAGACTTTGCCGAGATCAAGGACGAAGCCGCCACCACCAAGGCTGGCTGAACGCGTTGCCCAGTGGGGGCTGGCTTGCCTGCGATAGCGGTATGCCAGCTACCCCATGTGGTGCTGATCCACCGCTATCGCAGGTAAGCTAGCTCCCGTATTTGATATCCTCTGGCCTTGCAATTTCCTTACGACCTTGTTGCCGCTGTTCGTCCCCACCCCATCCTGCTATGATTCGCGCGCCCTTTTTACGCGTAATCCTGACTAAAGTACTAGGTCTTATAGTTGACTTAAATACTCGGGAATCGCATACTTGCTCCCATTCTGAAACACCTTGGTACTTGTCCATGAGACTGACTACAAAAGGCCGATACGCGGTGACCGCCATGCTTGACCTGGCCTTGCACGCGCAAACTGGGCCTGTGTCCCTGGCCGATATCTCCGAGCGCCAAGGCATTTCCCTGTCCTACCTCGAGCAGCTGTTCGCCAAGTTGCGCCGTAGCAATCTGGTTTCCAGCGTGCGTGGTCCGGGTGGCGGCTATCAACTGTCCCGCGATATGCAGGGCATCCAGGTGGCTCAGGTGATCGACGCGGTCAACGAATCCGTCGACGCGACCAAATGCCAGGGCCAGGGTGATTGCCACGCTGGCGACACCTGCCTGACGCACCACTTGTGGTGCGATCTGAGCCTGCAGATCCATGAGTTTTTGAGTGGTATCAGCTTGGCTGATCTTGTGACTCGCCGTGAGGTACAAGAAGTAGCCCAGCGTCAGGACCAGCGCCGTTGCAACACCAAGGCGCCGCGTCTGGACAAGATTGAAGCGTCCGCCGTCGAGTGACAGCCGAAGAGCTAGCGGCACGCCAGCCAGCCTGATTAGGAGAAAGTCCATGAAATTGCCGATTTACCTTGATTACTCAGCGACCACCCCGGTTGACCCGCGTGTCGCGCAAAAGATGAGCGAGTGCCTGCTGGTTGACGGAAACTTCGGCAACCCTGCCTCCCGTTCCCACGTATTCGGCTGGAAAGCTGAGGAAGCGGTCGAGAACGCCCGTCGCCAGGTCGCCGATCTGGTTGGCGCAGACCCGCGTGAAATCGTCTGGACCTCCGGTGCCACCGAGTCCGACAACCTGGCAATCAAGGGTGCGGCGCATTTCTACGCGACCAAAGGCAAACACCTGATCACCACCAAGATTGAGCACAAGGCTGTCCTCGACACCATGCGCCAACTGGAGCGTGAAGGTTTCGAGGTGACCTACCTTGAGCCAACCACCGACGGTATCGTCACCCCGGCGATGATCGACGCCGCGATGCGTGAAGACACCATCCTGGTTTCCGTGATCCACGTGAACAACGAAATCGGCACCATCAACGACATCGCGGCCATTGGCGAGTTGACCCGTTCCAAGGGCATCCTACTGCACGTCGATGCTGCTCAGTCCACCGGCAAGGTCGACATCGATCTGTCGAAACTGAAAGTCGACCTGATGTCGTTCTCTGCCCACAAGACCTACGGCCCGAAAGGCATCGGCGCCCTGTACGTGAGCCGTAAGCCACGTGTGCGCATCGAAGCCGCCATGCACGGCGGCGGTCACGAGCGCGGCATGCGTTCTGGCACTTTGGCGACCCACCAGATCGTTGGCATGGGCGAAGCCTTCCGCGTAGCCAAGGAAGACATGGCTGCCGAAAACGTGCGCATCAAGGCACTCAGCGATCGCTTCTATAAGCAGGTCGAGAACCTTGAAGAGCTGTACGTCAACGGCAGCATGACCGCCCGCGTACCGCACAACCTGAATTTGAGCTTCAACTATGTCGAAGGCGAGTCCCTGATCATGGCGCTCAAGGACCTGGCGGTTTCGTCCGGTTCGGCCTGTACCTCGGCCTCGCTTGAGCCTTCGTATGTTTTGCGCGCCCTGGGCCGCAACGACGAACTGGCGCACAGCTCTATCCGCTTTACGTTCGGCCGCTTCACCACCGAAGAGCAAATCGACTACGCCGCGCAGAAAGTTTGCGAAGCCGTCAACAAGCTGCGCGTTCTGTCGCCGCTGTGGGACATGTACAAAGACGGTGTCGATATTTCCAAGATCGAGTGGGCGGCACACTAACTATAGAAGCCGCCACCCCAGCTCTGTAGGAACGTGGCGGAAAACGCAGGCGTTTCTACAGGGTTCCAGAGCGGCCCTGATGAGTGAGGATTCAGTACCATGGCTTACAGCGAAAAGGTCATCGACCACTACGAAAACCCGCGCAACGTCGGCAAGATGAACGCGCAAGACCCTGATGTCGGCACCGGCATGGTTGGCGCTCCGGCGTGCGGCGATGTGATGCGCCTGCAGATCAAGGTTAACGACGCTGGCGTTATCGAAGACGCTAAGTTCAAGACTTACGGCTGCGGTTCGGCCATCGCCTCCAGCTCCCTGGCGACCGAATGGATGAAAGGCAAGACCCTGGATGAGGCTGTCACTATCAGCAACACCCAGCTGGCCGAAGAACTGGCGTTGCCGCCCGTGAAAATCCACTGCTCGGTACTCGCAGAAGACGCCATCAAGGCGGCCGTTCGCGACTACAAGCAGAAGAAAGGCTTGATCTAAGCATTTGGCGACAGGTAAGGAGTCAACGATGGCTATCAGCATGACAGAAGCGGCTGCGCAGCACATTCGCCGCTCCCTGAATGGGCGCGGTAAAGGTGAGGGGATTCGTCTGGGTGTTCGCACCACGGGCTGTTCCGGCCTTGCCTACGTGCTGGAGTTTGTCGACGAGGTGGTTGCGGAAGACCAGGTGTTCGAAAGTCACGGCGAGAAAGTGATCATCGACCCTAAAAGCCTGACCTACCTGGACGGCACCGAGCTCGATTTCGTCAAGGAAGGGTTGAACGAAGGCTTCAAGTTCAACAACCCCAACGTACGCGGTGAATGTGGCTGCGGCGAAAGCTTCAACATCTGAGGCTATTCGTGGGCACTCCTTGTCATTTCGCTTTATTCGAGCTGCAGCCGAGCTTTCGGCTGGACCTTGAGCAGCTTGCTACGCGCTACCGCGAATTGGCGCGTAGCGTGCATCCGGACCGCTTCGCTGACGCTTCCGAGCGTGAGCAACGCCTGGCGCTGGAGCAATCGGCCAGCCTCAACGAAGCCTATCAGACGCTGAAAAACCCACCCAAGCGCGCGCGTTACCTGCTCGCGATGAACGGTGGCGAGTTGCCGCTTGAAGTCACGGTGCACGACCCCGACTTCCTGATGCAGCAGTTGCAGTGGCGCGAAGAACTCGAAGACTTGCAGGACGAAGCCGATGTGGCTGGCGTCGCGGTCTTCAAGCGTCGTCTGAAAGTGGCCCAGGATGAGCTCAACGAAAGCTTCGCAGCTTGTTGGGATGATGCAGCGCAACGCGAACAGGCCGAACGCCTGATGCGGCGCATGCAGTTCCTCGACAAGCTCACCTACGAAGTGCGCCAGCTAGAAGAGCGCCTCGACGATTAACCCAGTGCTGCCCGTGATGCACGCCTGATAGACAGATAAGACCTGATTACCATGGCCCTACTGCAAATCGCCGAACCCGGCCAAAGCCCCCAACCGCACCAGCGTCGCCTGGCGGTCGGGATTGACCTGGGCACCACCAATTCCCTGGTTGCTGCCTTGCGCAGCGGCCTGTCCGAACCGCTGCCCGACGCCGATGGCCAGGTTATCTTGCCGTCCGCCGTGCGCTATCACGCTGATCGCACCGAAGTCGGTGAGTCGGCTAAATTGGCAGCGTCTACCGATCCTTTGAACACTGTACTGTCGGTCAAACGCTTGATGGGTCGCGGGCTGTCCGACGTCAAGCAGCTGGGCGACCAACTGCCGTACCGCTTTATCGGTGGCCAATCCCATATGCCGTTTATCGACACCGTCCAGGGCCCGAAAAGCCCGGTGGAAGTGTCGGCCGATATCCTCAAGGTGCTGCGCCAGCGTGCAGAAACCACCTTGGGCGGCGAACTGGTAGGGGCGGTGATCACCGTGCCGGCCTATTTCGATGACGCCCAGCGCCAAGCCACCAAGGACGCGGCGAAACTTGCCGGTCTAAACGTGCTGCGCCTCCTCAATGAGCCAACCGCAGCCGCTGTGGCCTACGGTTTGGACCAGCATGCCGAAGGCCTGGTTGCCATTTACGACCTGGGCGGCGGCACCTTTGATATCTCGATCCTGCGCCTGACTGGCGGTGTCTTCGAAGTCCTGGCCACCGGTGGTGATACTGCCTTGGGCGGAGATGACTTCGATCACGCCATCGCGGGCTGGATCATCACCAGCGCCGGCTTGTCTGCCGACCTGGACCCGGGCGAGCAGCGCAACCTGCTGCAAACCGCCTGTGCCGCCAAGGAAGCGCTGACGGAGGCTGCATTTATTGAAGTGTCCTACGGCACTTGGTCGGCCCAGCTGACGCGCGAAGCTTTCGATGCGTTGATCGAGCCGATGGTCGCCCGTAGCCTGAAAGCCTGTCGCCGCGCTGTGCGTGATTCCGGTATCGAGCTAGAAGATGTCGGTGCCGTGGTCATGGTCGGTGGTTCCACCCGTGTGCCGCGCGTTCGTGACGCTGTCGCTGAAGCCTTTGGTCGCCAGCCGCTGACTGAAATCGACCCGGATCAAGTGGTCGCCATTGGTGCCGCGATCCAGGCCGATACCCTGGCCGGCAACAAGCGCGATGGCGGCGAGCTGCTGCTGCTTGACGTGATTCCGTTGTCCCTGGGGCTGGAAACCATGGGCGGTTTGATGGAGAAGGTGATTCCACGTAACACCACCATTCCTGTCGCCCGCGCCCAAGACTTTACTACTTACAAAGATGGCCAGACGGCCATGATGATCCATGTGTTGCAAGGCGAGCGCGAGCTGATCAGCGATTGCCGCTCCCTGGCGCGTTTTGAATTGCGCGGTATTCCGGCGATGGTGGCTGGTGCGGCGAAGATTCGCGTGACGTACCAGGTGGATGCCGACGGCCTGCTCAGCGTGGCCGCCCGTGAACTGGCGTCAGGCGTTGAAGCCAGCATCCAGGTAAAGCCGTCCTACGGCCTCACCGATGGCGAAATCGCCAAGATGCTCAAGGACTCGTTCCAGTATGCCGGTGACGACAAGGTCGCCCGCGTATTGCGCGAGCAACAGGTCGACGCCCAGCGTTTGCTCGAAGCGGTGCAGGGCGCCCTGGATGCTGACGGTGAGCGCCTGTTGGACGCCGAAGAGCGCATGGTCATCGACCTGCAGATGCAGGAGCTGGCCGAACTGATGAAAGGCACCGATGGTTACGCCATCGAGCAGCAGACCAAGCGTCTGTCACAAGTGACCGATGCCTTTGCCGCCCGCCGCATGGACCAGTCGGTAAAAGCTGCCCTGGCGGGACGCAACCTGAATGAAATCGAGGAATAATTAATGCCGCAGGTCATTTTTCTGCCACACGCCGAGCACTGCCCGGACGGTATGGTCGTGGAGGCTGAGACCGGCAAGTCCATCCTCGAAGTTGCCCATGACAACCACATCGAGATCGAAAGCGCCTGCGGCGGTGTGTGCGCCTGCACCACGTGCCACTGCGTGATCCGCGAGGGCTTCAACAGCCTTGAAGAGGCTGATGAGCTGGAAGAGGACTTTCTTGACCGCGCGTGGGGCCTGGAAGCGACTTCGCGTCTAAGCTGTCAGGCAAAGGTCGGGACGGAAGACATTACCGTCGAAATTCCGAAATATTCCCTCAACCATGCAGCCGAAGCGCCGCATTGATTCAAGGAAATGTCATGAGCCTGAAATGGGTTGATGTACAAGAAATCGCTATACAACTTGCTGAAGCTCATCCTGAGGTCAATCCTCTTACGGTCAACTTCGTCAAGCTGCGCAATCTGGTAATGGCGCTGCCGGACTTCGACGACATCCCTGACCGGGGTGGCGAAAAGGTCCTGGAGGCGATTCAAGGCCTGTGGATCGAAGAAGCAGACTGAACCGCCTTTTTACGCAGTTAGGCAATACCCAATAACCCGCGTATAATTCGCGGGTTTAATTTTTCGTAAATTACCGTTTCTGGAGTTACACCATGGCTGTTCAACGTACTTTCTCCATCATCAAGCCTGACGCTGTTGCAAAAAACGTCATCGGCGAGATCACCACTCGTTTCGAAAAAGCCGGCCTGAAGGTTGTAGCTTCGAAACTCAAGCAACTGTCCAAAGCTGAAGCTGAAGGCTTCTACGCTGAGCACAGCGCTCGTGGCTTCTTCGGCGACCTGGTGGCCTTCATGATCTCCGGTCCTGTTGTTGTTCAGGTTCTGGAAGGCGAAAATGCTATCGCTCTGAACCGTGAGCTGATGGGCGCTACCAACCCTAAAGAAGCAGCTGCCGGCACTATCCGTGCTGACTTCGCTGAATCCATCGACGCCAACGCTGTACACGGTTCGGACTCCGAAGCCGCTGCTGCTCGCGAAATCTCGTACTTTTTCGCTGCTACTGAAGTAACCGCTCGCTAAGCATTGGCTTAAAGAGTGAGGGTGAATCCATGACTACATCGACTGTGAAAACCAACCTGCTGGGTCTGACTCAGCCGGAAATGGAGAAATTCTTCGACTCAATCGGGGAGAAGCGCTTCCGTGCCGGTCAGGTAATGAAATGGATTCACCACTTTGGCGTCGACGATTTCGACGCCATGACGAACGTCAGCAAGGCCCTGCGCGACAAGCTCAAGGCCATTGCTGAGGTCCGTGGTCCCGAGGTTGTCAGCGAGGACATCTCCACCGACGGCACCCGTAAATGGGTGGTGCGTGTGGCGTCCGGCAGTTGCGTCGAGACCGTGTACATTCCCCAGGGCAAACGTGGCACTTTGTGCGTTTCGTCCCAGGCAGGCTGTGCCCTGGACTGCAGTTTCTGCTCCACCGGCAAGCAAGGCTTCAATAGCAACCTCACCGCCGCTGAAGTCATCGGCCAGGTGTGGATTGCCAACAAATCCTTTGGCAGCGTCCCGGCGACCGTCGACCGTGCCATCACCAACGTGGTGATGATGGGCATGGGTGAGCCGCTGCTGAACTTCGACAACGTGATCGCGGCCATGCACCTGATGATGGACGACCTGGGCTACGGCATCTCCAAGCGCCGTGTGACCCTGTCGACCTCTGGCGTGGTGCCGATGATCGATGAGCTGGCCAAGCACATCGACGTCTCCCTGGCGTTGTCGCTGCACGCACCGAATGACGCATTGCGTAACCAATTGGTGCCAATCAACAAGAAGTATCCGCTTAAGATGCTGCTCGAATCTTGCCAGCGCTACATGGCAACGTTGGGCGAGAAGCGCGTGTTGACCATTGAGTACACCATGCTCAAGGACATCAATGACAAGGTCGAGCACGCGGTCGAGATGATCGAACTGCTCAAGAACACCCCGTGCAAGATCAACCTGATTCCGTTTAACCCGTTTCCCCATTCTGGCTACGAGCGGCCGAGCAACAACGCCATCCGCCGTTTCCAGGATCAACTGCACCAGGCCGGTTACAACGTCACCGTGCGCACCACCCGTGGTGAAGACATCGACGCCGCCTGTGGCCAATTAGTAGGGCAGGTGATGGACCGCACCCGCCGCAGCGAACGTTATATCGCCGGACGCGAACTGAACGCCGCCGACGATTTGCCGCTGATTGCTGTGAATCGAATCTGAGAGAGGATCTCTATGCCCTTGCGCCTTGCGCTGCTTTTGCTTGTTACCGGTCTCGCGGCCGGTTGTGTTTCATCGGGTTATGACAGCCCTATGCACACGGGTAAAGGCCGTGATGAGGCGCGAGTTGCCTATGTGCAATTGGGCATGGGTTACCTGCAGCAAGGCATGAACGAGCAGGCCAAGGTGCCTTTGAAGAAGGCCCTTGAACTGGACAGCGACGATGCTGACGCCAATGGCGCGTTGGCACTGGTGTTCCAGGCCCAGGCCGAGCCTGAACTGGCTGAGCAGTATTTCCTCAAGGCACTCGCCTCAAAACCTGCAGGCCCGCGGCTGCTGAACAATTACGGCAGCTTCCTGTTTGCGCAGAAACGTTATGACCAGGCCGCTCGTTATTTCCAGCAAGCCAGCGCCGATACCCTTTATCCTGAGCGTTCGCGGGTGTTCGAGAACCTCGGGGTGACCTCCATGCGTCTCGGCCAACGCGACAGCGCCCGCCAACAACTGGAAAAAGCCCTGCATTTGAATGGTCGTCAGCCTCGAGCATTGCTCGAAATGGCTGAGTTGTCCTACGAAGACAGGCATTATGTGCCGGCACGTGACTATTACGAGCGTTTTAGCCTGCTCAGCGGGCAAAATGCACGTAGTCTATTGCTCGGTGTGCGCTTGGCGACGGTTCATGAAGAACGCGACACAGCCGCACGTTTTGGCCAGCAACTCGAACGACTCTATCCCGGTACGCCGGAATATCAGCAATACCTGTCGGAGCAATGATGAAAGCGTCGCACCCGGAAGTTGTAGCAGCTAATCGCGTAAACCCAGGCGACACCTTGCGTCAGGCCCGCGAAAGCAATGGTTGGTCGCTGGCGGAAGTGGCCCTCAAGCTCAATTTGACCACGACGTCCCTGGGCAATCTGGAAGCTGGCGCCTTCGATAAGCTGCCTGGGCATACCTTTGCCCGTGGCTATATCCGTGCCTATGCCAAATTGCTGGGTATTGACCAGGCCATATTGGTCCAGCAATTCGATCAATTCACCGGTACCGACTCCCAAGGCAGCAATGTGCATGGCTTGGGTCGAATCGAAGAGCCGGTGCGGGTTTCCCACACTATTTTGCGAATTGTCAGCCTGTTGTTGCTGATTGCTGTCATTGGCGGCGGTTTCGTCTGGTGGCAAGACCAGGCCGCCCAGCGCACCAAGGACATGACCAGCAACGCCATGGAGCACGTCGAAGTCGAAAGCGCCGACGGCACCACTCAGATTCATCCGTTGGATGAGCCCGAAGACCAGGCGGTTGCCGAGGGCCAGGCCGCGCCTGAAGCACCCGTCGCCGAGCAACCCGTACCAGAAGCCGCGCCTGCCACGACCGCCGCCGTACCTGCGACGCCAGCTGCGCCGGCTCACACTCCGGCTGTTCCGGCTGCCCAGCCCCATACATCGACCGCCCCAGTGCAAGCGCCAGCGACTACCACGCCAGCTGCCCCTGCGATTTCGCCGCCCACCACCCCAGCGCTGATCGCCGGTGATGGCCGCGTGCAGATCACCTTCGTCGCTGACTGCTGGACGCAACTCACCGATGGCAATGGCAAAGTGTTGTTCAGCGGTCTGAAGCGTAAGGGAGATACGCTTGATCAGGGCGGCAAGCCTCCTTTGACGCTGCGTCTGGGCTTCGCCCGGGGCGCGCAGGTGGTCTATAACGGCCAGCCTGTAGACGTGGCGCCGTTCACCAGTGGCGAGACAGCTCGCCTGAAGTTGGGACAATAGTCATGCACGGCGAATCTCCAATCAAACGTCGCGTATCGCGCAAGATCTGGGTCGGCTCGGTGCCGGTGGGTGGCGATGCCCCCATCGCAGTACAAAGCATGACCAACAGCGACACCAATGACGTGGCCGCCACCGTTGCACAGATCAACCGTCTGGAAGCTGCCGGTGTGGACATCGTGCGCGTATCCGTGCCGGACATGGACGCTGCCGAAGCTTTCGGGCGCATCAAGCAACTGGTCAAGGTGCCGTTGGTTGCCGACATTCACTTCGACTACAAGATCGCCCTGCGCGTAGCCGAACTGGGTGTGGATTGCCTGCGGATCAACCCGGGCAACATTGGTCGCGAAGACCGTGTGCGCGCCGTGGTGGACGCTGCCCGTGATCGCGGGATTCCAATCCGCATCGGCGTCAACGCCGGCTCCCTGGAAAAAGACCTGCAAAAGAAGTACGGCGAGCCGACCCCGGCGGCGCTGGTTGAGTCAGCACTGCGCCACGTTGAGCACCTTGAACGCCTGAATTTTCAGGACTTCAAGGTCAGCGTAAAGGCCTCCGACGTCTTCATGGCGGTCGAAGCCTATCGCCTGCTGGCCAAGGAAATCGTACAGCCGCTGCACTTGGGTATCACTGAAGCGGGTGGTTTACGCTCAGGCACAGTGAAATCTGCGGTGGGTCTCGGTATGCTGCTCGCCGAAGGGATTGGCGATACTATCCGCATCTCGCTGGCGGCAGACCCCGTAGAGGAAGTGAAGGTCGGTTACGACATTCTCAAATCCCTGCGTTTGCGTTCCCGTGGCATCAATTTCATTGCCTGCCCTAGCTGCTCGCGGCAGAACTTCGACGTGGTGAAAACCATGAACGATCTGGAATTGCGCCTCGAAGACCTGCTGGTGCCGCTGGATGTTGCAGTGATCGGTTGCGTGGTCAACGGGCCGGGTGAAGCCAAGGAAGCCCATGTGGGCCTGACTGGCGGTACCCCGAACCTGATCTACATCGACGGCAAGCCAGCGCAGAAGTTAACGAATGACAATCTGGTGGATGAGCTCGAAAGACTGATCCGCGAGAAAGCGGCCGAAAAGGTCGCCGCTGACGCAGCGCTGATCGCGCGCGGCTGATTGAACGAATTTAAGGATTTGATGTGAGCAAGTCTCTGCAAGCCATTCGTGGCATGAACGACATCCTGCCGGAGCAGACGCCCCTGTGGCGCTACTTCGAGAGCACTGTCGCGCGCCTGCTGGATAACTACGGTTACAAGCAGATCCGCATGCCGATCGTCGAGTTCACCGAGCTGTTCAAACGCTCCATCGGTGAAGTGACCGACATCGTCGAAAAAGAGATGTACACCTTTGAAGACCGCAACGGCGACTCCCTGACCCTGCGTCCCGAAGGCACTGCTGCATGCGTGCGTGCCGTGCTTGAGCATGGTCTCACCGGTGCTGGCCAGCCTCAGAAGTTGTGGTACATCGGCCCGATGTTCCGCCACGAACGTCCGCAAAAAGGTCGTTATCGCCAGTTCCACCAGATTGGCCTAGAAGTGTTCAACATCGATGGCCCAGACATTGATGCCGAGCTGATCGTATTGACCTGGCGCCTGTGGGGCCTGCTGGGTATCCGCGACGCGGTCAAGCTTGAGCTCAACAGCCTGGGCACCAGCGAATCCCGCGGCCGCTACAAGGTCGCCTTGGTCGAGTACCTGTCGGCCCACCTGGACAAGTTGGACGAAGACAGCCAGCGCCGCCTGAAGACCAACCCGCTGCGCGTGCTGGACACCAAGAACGCCGATACCCAGGCTGTATTGGTCAATGCGCCGAAAATGGCCGATTACCTGGACGACGAATCCCGTATCCACTTCGAGGGCCTCAAGGCTCGCCTGGATGCGGCCGGTATTCCGTTCGTGATCAACACCAAGCTGGTGCGCGGCCTCGATTACTACAGCAAGACCGTGTTCGAGTGGGTCACCGACAAACTCGGCGCCCAGGGCACTGTGTGTGCCGGTGGCCGCTACGACGGCCTGGTCGAGCAGATGGGCGGCAAGCCGACCACGGGTGTGGGCTTCGCCATGGGCATCGAGCGGCTGATCCTGCTGCTGGAAACGCTGGAGCAAGTCCCTGAAGAGATTTCCCGTCAGGTGGACGTGTACCTCTGCGCCTTTGGCGAGGCTGCCGAACTGGCGGCCCTGGCCCTGAGCGAAAAAGTGCGCGACCAACTGCCGAACCTGCGCCTGCAGGTTAATGCCGGCGCTGGCAGCTTCAAGAGCCAGTTCAAGAAGGCCGACAAGAGCGGTGCGCTGTATGCATTGATCCTCGGCGATGACGAGTTGGCCCAGCAAGTGATAGGTTTTAAACCCCTGCGTGGCCAGGGCGAGCAACAGAACATTGCCTTTGATGCGCTCGCTGCGCACTTGGCCACCTGCGTCGTGCAGGGTTGAAGCTGTCGAACAGCCGAATTTAGCGATTAAGGAGTACTGGGGTGTCGAGTTCTGATGATGATCAACTGGCCGATTTCAAGGACTGGTGGCAGCGTAATGGCAAGCCCCTGGTTACTGGCGGTCTGCTGGCTTTAGTGGTGGTGTTCGGCTGGCAAGCCTGGACCAAATATCAGGCCAACCAGTCCCAAGGCGCCTCGATCCTCTATCAGCAGTTGCTGGAAACCACGCTGACGCCGGACGGCAAGCCTGATCCGGCGCAGGTCGCCGATTTGGCCGGCAAGCTGAAGAGCGAATTCGGCGGTAGCACCTACGCCCAATACGGCAGCCTGTTCGTCGCGAAAGTCGCAGTCGACACTGGCAAGCTGGACGACGCCGCCGCAGAGCTGAAGGCTGTCGCTGACAAGCCGACCAACCCGACCCTGGGTGAAATCGCACGTCAGCGTCTGGCTCAGGTTCTCGCGGCACAGAACAAGGCTGACGAAGCACTCAAACTGCTCGACGGCGATGCTGACAAGGCATTTGTAGCCACTCGCGAAGAGCTCAAGGGCGACCTGTTGGTCCAATTGGGTCGTACCGACGAAGCCAATGCTGCGTACAAAAAAGCCAAGGCGGCGCTGTCTGATGAAGCAGCGGTCGGTGGCTTACAAATCAAGCTGGACGACTTGGCCAAAGGGGATGCGTGACGTGATCCGTTGGAAACATGCAGCATTGCTGGCTCTGGCCGTTCTGGCCGCGGGTTGCAGCAGCAACAGTAAAAAAGAACTGCCTCCTGCCGAGCTGACCAGCTTCAAGGAAGAAGTGGTCCTGCAAAAGCAGTGGAGCCGCTCCATTGGTGATGGTCAGGGCGACACCTACAACATGTTGGTACCGGCAATCGACGGTGACAACATTGTGGCCGCTGACGTGACCGGCGTTGTGACCTCCATGGACCGCATGAACGGCGACGTGAAGTGGTCCAAGGATCTCGAATTGCCTGTCTCCGGCGCCGTTGGCGTGGGTTATGGCATGGTGTTGCTCGGCACGCTCAAGGGCGAAGTCGTGGCGCTGGATTCCAGCACCGGTGAAGAGAAGTGGCGCGCTCGCGTGAGCAGTGAAGTACTCGCACCGCCTGCTACCAACGGCGATATCGTCGTGGTACAGACGCAGGAGGACCGCCTCATCGGCCTCGACGCCAACACTGGCGAACAGCGCTGGTTGTACGACAGCACCCCTGCGGTGCTGACGTTGCGTGGTACCAGTGGTCCGATTGTGACCAACAATCTGGCCGTTGCGGGCCTGTCGACCGGTAAAGTGGTCGCCCTGAACACTCAGAACGGCGTGCCGGTCTGGGAAACCCGTGTGGCCATTCCGCAAGGTCGTTCCGAGCTGGAGCGCGTAGTGGACATCGACGGCGGTTTACTGCTGTCCGGTGAAACCCTCTATGTCGCCACTTACCAGGGCCGTGTTGCCGCACTGGACCTGCAGAGCGGCCGCGTTAACTGGCAGCGTGATGCTTCCAGCTACGCAGGTGTCGCCCAAGGGTTTGGCAGCGTCTACGTAAGCCTTGCGTCCGGCACCGTTGAAAGTGTCGACGAGCGTTCCACCACCTCACTGTGGAGCAACGACTCCCTGGCTCGCCGCCAACTGTCGGCACCGGAAGTGTTCTCCAGCTACGTCGCGGTCGGTGACTTCGAAGGCTACCTGCACCTGCTGAGCCAGGTAGACGGTCGCTTCGTGGGTCGCGAGCGTATCGACAGCGACGGCCTGCGTGCGCGTCCGCTGGTGGTGGGTAACATGCTTTATGTGTATGGCAACAGCGGCAAGCTGGAAGCCCTGACCATCAAGTAAGAACTATGCTTGGGGTAACACCCAGGCGGCCCCGCTTCGGCGGGGCATGCGGCATTTTATTATGCTGCCCCGAGCACCAGCCGCTGCCTTGCAGCGGCTTTTGTATTTTCTGAAATAACGAAGTGGAGAGCCGCATGGTTCCCGTAATCGCCCTGGTGGGCCGACCTAACGTCGGCAAGTCCACCTTGTTCAACCGCCTGACCAGGACTCGCGACGCCATCGTCGGCGACTTGTCCGGTCTGACCCGTGATCGCCAATACGGTGAGGCAAAGTGGCAAGGGCGCTCCTACATTATTGTCGACACCGGTGGTATCTCCGGTGACGAGCATGGCATGGACGAAAAGATGGCCGAGCAGTCGCTGCTGGCCATTGAAGAAGCCGATGTTGTGTTGTTCCTGGTGGATGCCCGCGCGGGCTATACCGCTGCCGACCAAATGATTGGCGAGCACCTGCGCAAGCGTAACAAGCGTTCCTATTTGGTCGCCAACAAGATCGACAACATCGATCCTGAGCAGGCCCGTGCCGAATTCAGCCCGATGGGCCTGGGCGACGCGATCCCGGTCGCCGGTGCCCACGGTCGCGGCATCACCCAGATGCTGGAAATTGCCCTCAGCACCTTTCCGAAGGATGACGCTGAGGAAGAAGAGGGTGAAGAAGAGATCGTCGCCGAAGGTGAGGAGGCCAAGCGCATTCCTGGCCCGAGTGAAAAAGACGGTATCAAGATCGCCATCATCGGTCGCCCTAACGTCGGCAAGTCGACCCTGGTCAACCGCATGCTCGGTGAAGACCGGGTAATCGTCTATGACGAGCCCGGCACCACCCGCGACAGTATCTACATCCCGTTCGAACGTAACGAAGAAAAGTACACGCTGATCGACACCGCCGGTGTGCGCAAGCGCGGCAAGATCCACGAGGAAGTTGAAAAGTTCTCGGTGGTGAAAACCCTGCAGGCGATCAAAGACGCCAACGTGGTGATCTTCGTGATGGACGCCCGCGAAGGCGTGGTCGACCACGACCTGAACTTGCTGGGCTTTGCCCTGGAAGCCGGTCGGGCACTGGTGATCGCGATCAACAAGTGGGACGGCATGACGCCGAGCGAGCGCGACTTCGTCAAGATCGAGCTGCAGCGTCGCTTGTTCTTCGTCGAGTTCGCCGATATCCACTTTATCTCGGCACTGCACGGCACCGGCGTAGGCAACCTCTACGCCTCCGTACAGAACTCGTTCAAGTCCGCGGTCACCCGCTGGCCGACCAACCGCCTCACCCAGATCCTGGAAGATGCCGTTGGCGAGCACGCGCCGCCGATGGTCAACAACCGCCGGATCAAGCTGCGTTACGCCCACTTGGGTGGTGCCAACCCGCCGATTATCGTGATTCACGGTAACCAGATCGAGAAGGTGCCGAAGTCCTACGTGCGTTACCTGGAAAACACTTACCGCCGCGTCTTGAAGCTGGTCGGTACGCCGATCCGTATCGAGTTCAAGGGTGGCGAGAACCCGTACGAAGGTAACAAGAACAGCCTCACCGACCGCCAAGTGAATAAAAAACGCCGGATGATGACGCACCACAAGAAAGCCGACAAAAAGCGTCGCGACAAACGCTGATATCGACGTGTCAAAAAAGGGCTCATTGCGAGCCCTTTTTTGTGCGCGACGGTTTGTGCCTTGACCCGCTGCAATTGGCAGCTTAAAACTTGGGCTC
This sequence comes from Pseudomonas sp. EL_65y_Pfl1_R83, assembly GCF_963970695.1. NCBI lineage: Bacteria > Pseudomonadati > Pseudomonadota > Gammaproteobacteria > Pseudomonadales > Pseudomonadaceae > Pseudomonas > Pseudomonas sp. EL_65y_Pfl1_R83. The sequence continues at coordinate 141,340 of NZ_CAXAQI010000012.1, forward strand.
ACCTGCAGGGGGCTCCGATGATCACCAGCAAGCTGCCGAATGTCGGCACCACCATTTTTACCACCATGTCGCAACTCGCTGCCGAAACCGGTGCGCTCAACCTGTCCCAGGGCTTCCCGGACTTCAATGGCCCCCAAGGTTTGCTCGATGCCGTGGGCAAGCACGTTGCCAGCGGACACAACCAATATTCACCGATGGCTGGCCTGCCAGCCCTGCGCCAGCAAGTGGCGGCCAAGATCGCCCGCAGTTATGGCGCCACGGTGGATGCCGACAGCGAAGTGACCATTACCCCTGGGGCTACTGCTGCGATCTTCTGCGCGATCCAGGCGGTGATTCGCAGTGGCGATGAAGTCATTGTGTTCGACCCTTGCTATGACAGCTATGAGCCCTCGGTCGAACTGGCCGGTGGCCGTTGCGTGCATGTGCAACTGAGCCTGCAAGGCTTTGCTCTCGACTTCGAAAAGATCAAGGCCGCGCTGTCGCCGCGCACGCGCATGATCATCCTCAACACGCCGCACAATCCCACTGGCGCCTTGGTCTGCCGCGCCGAGTTGGACCAGTTGGCGGAGTTGATCCGCGACCGCGATATCTACTTGGTCAGCGACGAGGTCTACGAACACCTGGTATTCGACGGTGTGCCCCATGTCAGCGTGCTGGCCCACGAAGAACTGTATCAGCGCGCGTTCGTGGTCAGTTCCTTCGGCAAGACCTACCATGTCACCGGCTGGAAAACCGGCTACGTCATCGCGCCATCGGCCCTCACGGCCGAACTGCGCAAGGTGCACCAGTACGTTAATTTTTGCGGCGTGACGCCGCTCCAGTTCGCATTGGCCGATTTTATGGCCGAACATCCAGAGCACGTCGATGAGCTGCCGGCGTTCTACCAGGCCAAGCGCGACCTGTTCTGTGACCTGCTGGCTCCGTCACGTTTCAGCTTTACCCCCGTCACCGGCACCTACTTTCAGTTGGTCGATTACTCACAGATCCGCCCGGACCTGGACGACGTCGCCATGTCCCTGTGGATGACCCGCGAACACGGCGTGGCAACCATCCCGGTCTCGGTGTTCTACCAGACCCCACCCCAAGGCCAGCGCCTGGTGCGCCTGTGCTTTGCCAAGCGCGAGGAAACGCTGCAACAAGCAGCCGAGAAACTATGCGTGATTTGACTGCGTTACCGAACCTGAACCTCGCCCTGGTCCAGACCACCCTGGCCTGGCATGACCGCCAGGCCAACCTGGAACATTTCGAACTGCTGCTGGACCAGGCCAGGGGCGCCGATCTGATCGTGCTGCCGGAGATGTTCACCACCGGTTTCTCCATGGAGTCAGGCTCCCTGGCCGAACCGGAGAGCGGCCCGACCCGTCGATGGCTCCAGGCCCAGGCAGCGAAGTACAACGCGGTGATCACCGGCAGCGTGATCATCCGGGCCGCCGACGGCAGCCACCGCAACCGCCTGCTCTGGGCGCGGCCGGATGGCGAGGTGCAGCATTACGACAAGCGCCACCTGTTCCGCATGGCCGGCGAGCACGATCACTACACCCCCGGCGAGCGGCAGGTGCAATTTGAGTTGAAGGGCTGGCGTATTCGCCCGTTGATTTGCTACGACCTGCGCTTTCCGGTGTGGAGCCGCGATGCTCAGGACACCGACCTGCTGCTGTACACGGCCAACTGGCCGGGCGCTCGGCGCCAGCATTGGAATCGGCTGCTGCCGGCGCGGGCGATTGAAAACCTGTGCTATGTGGCGGCCGTGAATCGGGTGGGGACGGACGGGAAGGGGTTTGCCTACACCGGTGATAGTCAGGTGTTGGACTTCCAGGGTGAGACCTTGCTGAGTGCGGGGGAGGCGGATGGGGTGTTTCAGGTGTGCCTCGAGGCGGCTGAGCTGGCGGCGTATCGCACCCGATTTCCGGCGAACCTGGATGCCGATAGCTTTCAGTTTGTCTGACGGGTTTGCCGTGCCTGGGAGATTGTATTCGCGAGCAAGCCCGCACACATTTCGAGCGCATTCCTACAGGAAACACGCGGTTCAATGTGGGAACGGGCTTGCTCGCGAAGAGGTCCTCACCGACACCACAAATCTGAAGCCTAACAAAAAGGCCCCTGGATTCTCATCCAAGGGCCTTTTGTATTGCAGCGATAAAACTTACGCCGCTTTAGCTTCCATCTGACTCAACGAGCGGTTCAACGCACTGAACAACGCCTTGAAGCTCGCAGTGGTGATGTTTTCATCAATACCCACACCATGTACCGGACGCTCACCGTTCACACGCAGCTCGATGTAGGCCGCCGCCTTGGCATTGGTTCCTGCACCGATTGCATGTTCGTTGTAGTCCATGATTTCCACGGCAATCGGCAGGCCGGCTACCAGTGCTTCCAGCGCACCGTTGCCCTTGCCTTTCCAGTGCAGGTTGGTTTCACCCTGGCCCTTGCCCGAGACTTCCACCTCGACATAGCTGTTGCCGTTCTCTTCCTGCAGGCGATGGCTGACCAGCGCGTACGGGGTGTTGGCTTGCAGGTATTCACGCTGCAGCAACGCGTAGATCTGCGGTGCAGTCATCTCGAGGCCGACGCGGTCGGTCTCGGCCTGTACCACTTGGCTGAACTCGATCTGCATGCGGCGCGGCAAGCTGATGTCGTATTCCTGCTCCAGCAAGTAGGCGATGCCGCCTTTGCCCGACTGGCTGTTTACACGGATCACCGCTTCGTAGCTGCGGCCAATGTCCGCTGGGTCGATCGGCAAATACGGCACTTCCCACAGCGCATCGTCTTTCTGCTGGGAGAAACCTTTGCGGATCGCATCCTGGTGAGAGCCTGAGAACGCGGTGTGCACCAGGTCGCCAACGTACGGGTGACGTGGGTGCACCTGGATCTGGTTGCACTCTTCGACGACTTTGCGCACGCCATCGATGTCGGAGAAATCCAGTTGCGGGTCGAGGCCCTGGGTGTACATGTTCAGTGCCACGGTGACGAGGTCGACGTTACCGGTACGCTCGCCGTTGCCGAACAGGCAGCCTTCGACACGATCGGCGCCGGCCATCAGGCCCAGCTCAGTGGCGGCTACGCCAGTGCCTCGGTCGTTGTGGGTGTGCAGGCTGATGATCACGCTGTCACGACGGTTGATATGGCGACCGAACCACTCGATCTGGTCGGCATAAATGTTTGGCGTGGCGCATTCCACGGTGGCCGGCAGGTTGAGGATCATCTTGTGCTCAGGCGTCGGGTTCCACACTTCGATCACCGCGTCACACACTTCCTTGGCGAACTCCAGCTCAGTCGCGCTGAAGGTCTCCGGGGAGTATTCGAACGTCCACTGGGTCTCCGGCTGCTGCGCGGCGTATTTGACGAACAGCTTGGCCGCGTTGACCGCGATTGCCTTGATGCCGTCCTTGTCCTGGTTGAACACGATGCGGCGGAACGACGGCGACGTGGCGTTGTACAAGTGCACGATGGCTTTCTTGGCGCCGCGCAGGGATTCGAACGTACGCGCGATCAAGTCTTCACGGCCCTGGGTCAGCACCTGGATGGTGGTGTCCTCGGGGATGTGGTTGTCTTCGATCAGGGTGCGTACGAAGTCGAAGTCGGTTTGCGACGCAGCCGGGAACGAGGCTTCGATTTCTTTAACGCCTACCGCTACCAGGGTCTTCCAGAAGCGCAGCTTTTTTGCGGCGTCCATTGGCTCGATCAGCGACTGGTTGCCATCACGCAGGTCCGAGCTGCACCAGATCGGCGCTTCGGTGATGGTCTTCGATGGCCAGGTGCGGTCCGGGATATCGATGGTTGGAAACGCGCGGTACTTCGAAGACGGGTCTTTGAGCATGCTCATCGGGAAATCCTTTGTAGTAGGGGCCGAGAAAAGGCGGCCTGCCGTAGAACTGTTTTTAGGGATAAAACGTATAGACGAGGCAGATCGATTCAGCTTGGCAGTCGTGCGCTGACGAGGCACAAACTGCGGTGCTGGCGGAGCTGAATGAGGGTGTGAGAGGTTTTCATAAGCTCAACCCTAACCGCCGGGGTGAAAGATGGCAAGCAGTCGAGAAAAATTGAGATAAGTTCTGTTATCTGCGTAGGAAGCGAGATTTTATGCTTGTTTACAAGATGAAGGCTGGTTTTAATTGCGCGCCCATTATCGAGCGCGCAATCGGACGTTTCAGGGTTGGAACGCGCCGATAAAGATCGCCGGGTCTACCCTTGCATCGTTAAGGCTGACATTCCAGTGCATGTGCGGTCCGGTCGCACGGCCCGTTGAACCGACCTTGCCGACCACTGCGCCGCGCTTGAGTTGATCGCCCACTTTTACGTCGATCTTCGACATGTGGCAGAACATGCTGATAAAGCCCTGGCCGTGGTCGACGAACACCGTGTTGCCGTTGAAAAAGTAGTTACCGATGAGAATCACCTTGCCGTTCGCCGGGGTCTTGATCGGCGTGCCCGCGGGCACGGCGAAATCCAGGCCCGAATGCGGATTGCGTTCTTCACCGTTGAAGAAGCGGCGTACGCCAAACTTGCTCGACAGCGGCCCGTTCACCGGTTTATCCAGCACCAGGTTGCTCGGCAGGTTCGGGCTGAAACTGCGGTAGGCCTTGAGCTGCACCGCCAGTTCGCCTTCGATGCGCTTGAGTTGCGCCGGCTTAGGGTTTACCTGGCTTTTGTTTTTCAGGGTGATGCGCTGTTCTGGGTACTTCTTGTAACCGACGATAAACGGCAGGCTGCGCCCGCCGCTGCTGAGGCGCTCGTTGCCGGGTTTAACGGTCAATGGGATGCCGACAATCGCCAGCCAGTTGTCCGCCTCCTTCACCACCAGCACCGGTTTCCCTTGGTAGGTGGCTTTCGGTGCTGCCGCCGAGGGGCCGAGTTCTACGACTGCAACGCCGCCCGGCACGGGTTTGTTCAGGGTGCGTGTTATATAGCTGTCGGCATGGGCATTAACGGCGAGGCACAGCAGCATCAACAGGCTAAAGAGACGTGGCATTAATCAATCCAATAACGAAAGGGTGACGGGTGTCAGGTGGTTGTCTTCCACCCGCACTTGCAATTTGCCTTCACCGAGACGCGCGGTGAGGCGCTGGCCGGTGTGGGTTTGAGCGGCGTCGCGAATGGCCTGGCCGCGTTCGTCCAGCAGGATGCTGTAACCACGGCCCAGGGTCGCCAGCGGGCTGACCACCTGCAGCGTCTGCACCTGGCTTTGCAGTTGCATGCGCCGAGCCTTGAGGCCTTCTCGCATGGCGCGGGGCAGGCGTTCGGCAAGGCTGTCCAAGCGCTGACGCAGCAGGGCCAGTTGCCGGCCGGGGTGTTGGCCGGCAAGACGAGTTTCCAGGCGGATCAGGCGTTCGCGCCGGGTATTGAGGCTGCGCTCGAACGCACGGCGCAGGCGCATGTCCAGGTCATCCAGGCGCTGGGCCTGTTGGCGCAGACGCTCGCCAGGGTGACGCAGACGTCGGGCCATGCTTTCCAGGCGCAGGCGGTCATGGCTCAGGCGATTGCGCATCAGCATCACCAGGCGACGGTGTAGGTTTTCGACTTGGCGTACCAGGTGGCTGGCGTCCGGCGCGAGCAATTCCGCCGCAGCGGATGGGGTAGGGGCGCGGACATCGGCGACGAAATCGCTGATGGACACATCGGTCTCATGGCCAACGGCGCTGACGATTGGTGTGACGCAGGCGTCTACCGCGCGTGCTACGGCCTCTTCGTTAAAGCACCAGAGGTCTTCCAGCGAACCGCCACCACGCGCCAGGATCAGCGCATCAAAGCCCCGGGCGTCGGCTAGTTTCAGCGCACGTACGATCTGCGGGATGGCTTCGCGGCCTTGCACGGCTGTCGGGATCAATGTCAGCTCAACGTTCGGAGCCCTGCGGCGGAACACGCTGATGATGTCGCGGATCACCGCGCCGGTTGGCGAGCTGATAATGCCGATGCGCCGAGGATGCGCCGGCAGCGGCACTTTACGTTCAGCGCTGAATAGACCTTCGGCGCTGAGCTTTTCTTTCAGCGCATCGAACGCCAGGCGCAGCGCGCCATCACCGGCCGGTTCCACGGTATCGAGGATCAGTTGGTAATCACCCCGGCCTTCGAACAGCGAGACCTTGCCGCGCACTTTCACCGCCAGGCCATCCTTCAGCGCCTGGCGAACCCGCGCGGCGTTATTGCGAAACAGCGCGCAACGCACCTGGGCGCCGCTGTCCTTGAGGGTGAAATACACATGGCCGGAGGCCGGGCGGGCGAGGTTGGAGATCTCGCCTTCGACCCAGATATTGGTGAACACGTCTTCCAGCAACACCCGCGCGCGGCCGTTGAGCTGGCTGACAGTCAGGACTTCGCGGTCCAGGCCCAGTCGGGCAAAAGGATCTTTAATCATGGGCGTCAGTTTATAGGCATTCGCGCAGTGTTTGACAGAATTGCTCCACCAGCGCACTTGGCGCCTGCGCGCAGGCGAGGGCCACGGTGCTGAGGCAGTCCGGGTCGGCCAGGGGCAGAAAGTGCAGGTTAGCCGGGGCGATGTCCTGCATGGATTTTGGTAACAAGGCAATACCGAAGCCGGCCTGGATCAGCTGCAACTGGGTGGTCTTGCGGGACATCACCCGCGCGGCCTTGGGGAAAAATCCCGCACGCATGCACAACTCGGCTGACAGATAACTCAGGCCGCCGCGTTGGGGATGGGGGATCGAGATAAACGCTTCGTCCTTCAATTGCGCCAGTTCGATAGGCGCATTGCTCACCGATGGCTAAAGTGATCTCTCTCTCGTAAGGAATTTTCCATGAGCCCGGTTGAGCTGATGAACCAGTGGTCGTTTGTTGGTGTGGATTGGCTGGTCATCGGCCTGGGCATCGTTGTGGCCTATATCGTGTTTGGCATCGCCGGCTTTGGAACGGCGTTGGTGGCGGGGCCACTGCTGATCCTGTTTATGCCACTGTCGAAAATCATTCCGCTGCTGGTGCTGCTGGATTTTGTCGCGGCCTTTGGCAACCTGCTGCAAGCGCGGCGTGATGTGAACAAGCCGGAACTGCTGCGGTTGCTGCCGTGCATGGCGATAGGTTGCACGCTTGGCGTGGTGTTTTTGCTCAACTTGCATTCCGACCTATTGCTGTTGTTGATGGGCCTGTTTATCAGCGCCTACGCGATCTACAGCCTGGCGGTAAGGGCGCGTCCGACTCAACTGGCGGCAGGGTGGTCGATTCCGATGGGCACCGTGGGCGGGTTATTTGGTGCGCTGTTCGGCAGTGGCGGCTTTCTCTACGCAATCTATCTGAACAGCCGCCTGCCCAAAGACGCGGCGCGCGCCACGCAAAGTGCGTTGATCAGTTGCAGCACGGTGGTGCGCTTGAGCCTGTTCCTGGTCGCCGGGGTGTATGCAGATTTGCCGTTGTTGATGTTGGCGGTGTGCCTGCTGCCAGCGATGGCCCTGGGGCTGTGGTGTGGGCGCAGGCTGACCATGCGCATGTCCCGTGAGGCGTTTGTGCGGTTGGTCACCTGGCTGGTGCTGGCGAGTGGGATGGCGTTGATTGGGCGGTACTTGAGTACTTGACCTGAGTGGGGCAGGGATTAAGCTGCCAGCCTTCAGGGCCTCATCGCGGGCAAGCCCGGCTCCCACAGTTGATCGCGTTCCAATGTGGGAGCCGGGCTTGCCCGCGATGGCGCCAGTAGCCACACCGCAGGACTCTCAGGTCTCATGAACTCCCAAAGCATCCTTGTCCCCAAAATCTCCACCTTGCCCGTCCACGAACCCCGCGCCCGGGCGATCGTGCGCTGGCTGGTGCGCAAGAACATTATCAAGGAAGAGCTGACCACCTGTGGCCGCACCGGCAACCGCATGGCCTACGCCCTGGCCGATGGTGCCCGCGCCGTGGTGCTGCACCCCCAGGCGCTGCCGTTCAACGAGCCGATCAACGGCCTGGAAATCATCTACAAGCGCTGCATCTACACGCCGGCCAAGGGCTTTCTCGAAGAAGCCGGCTGCCCGGAATGCCGCAAGGAAGTCGGCGAAGCATTGTTTGACAGCCTGGAAGACTGGATGCCCGGTCACACCGATAACTTCACCTGCCCGCTGTGTGGGCATGAAGACGACATCAATGGGTTCCTGTTCCTACAGGAATGCGGGTTTTCCAACCTGGGGTTCATTTTCAACAACTGGGCGGAGGCGGGGTTCAAGCAGAGCTTTATCGACGAATTTGCCGATTGGTTGGACCAGAAGATGAGTTGGGTCAAAGTCGAGCTTTAACCCTTCTATCAGTATTACCAAGTTTGTCAGAGTTTTACATTGAGCCCGACAGGGTGCATGTATATAATGGCGCGCTTCCATTTTCCCGCTCGGGAGCCCCCGCGATGCTGCGTATCAGCCAAGAAGCTCTGACATTCGACGACATTCTCCTAGTGCCCGGTTATTCCGAGGTACTTCCTAACGAAGTCAGTCTCAAGACCCGCCTAACCCGTGGCATCGAGCTGAATATTCCCCTGGTTTCCGCTGCCATGGACACCGTCACTGAAGCCCGTTTGGCAATCGCCATGGCTCAGGAAGGCGGCATCGGCATCATCCACAAGAACATGACCATCGAGCAGCAAGCTGCCGAAGTGCGCAAGGTCAAGCGTTACGAAGCCGGTGTGGTGAAAGATCCCATTACCATCGAAGCCGACGCTACCGTGCGTGAACTGTTCGAACTGACCCGCCTGCACAACATCTCCGGCGTTCCGGTGTTGCACGATGGCGACCTGGTCGGCATCGTCACTTCCCGCGACGTGCGTTTTGAAAACCGCATGGAAGTCACCGTCCGCGACGTGATGACGCCTAAAGAGCGCCTGGTCACTGTCCGCGAAGGTGCCGACAAGAATGATGTGCGCGAACTGCTGCATAAAAACCGCATCGAGCGCGTGCTGATCGTCGACGACAAATTCGCCCTTAAGGGCATGATGACCGTCAACGACATCGAAAAAGCCAAGGCTTACCCGCTGGCCAGCAAGGATGATCAAGGTCGTCTGCGCGTTGGCGCCGCCGTCGGTACCGGTAAAGACACCGGTGACCGCGTTTCGGCCTTGGTCGCTGCCGGCGTTGACGTGGTGGTGGTCGACACCGCCCACGGTCACTCCAAAGGCGTGATCGACCGCGTGCGTTGGGTCAAACAGAACTTCCCTGATGTGCAAGTGATCGGCGGCAACATCGCCACCGGCGCAGCGGCCAAGGCCCTGGCTGAAGCGGGCGCCGATGCAGTCAAGGTCGGTATCGGCCCTGGCTCGATCTGCACCACCCGTATCGTTGCCGGTGTGGGCGTGCCGCAAATCAGCGCCATCGCCAACGTCGCCGCCGCCCTTGAAGGCACCGGCGTTCCGTTGATCGCCGACGGCGGCATCCGTTTCTCCGGTGACCTGTCCAAGGCCATCGTTGCCGGTGCTTCCTGCGTGATGATGGGCTCGATGTTCGCCGGCACTGAAGAAGCGCCAGGTGAGATCGAACTGTTCCAGGGCCGTTCCTACAAGGCTTACCGCGGCATGGGTTCGCTGGGCGCCATGTCCCAGGCGCAAGGTTCTTCCGACCGTTACTTCCAGGACTCCTCGGCAGGCGCCGAGAAACTCGTCCCGGAAGGCATCGAAGGCCGTGTGCCGTACAAAGGCACACTGAGCGCGATCATCCATCAACTGATGGGCGGCCTGCGTTCTTCGATGGGCTACACCGGCAGCGCCGACATCGAAGAAATGCGCACCAAACCAGAGTTCGTGCGGATCACCGGCGCCGGCATGGCTGAATCCCATGTCCACGACGTGCAGATCACCAAGGAAGCGCCAAACTACCGCGTAGGTTGATGCTTCCAGCAAAATGTTAAGTAACCGGGGCTGTTCTTTCAGCCCCGAGTTGTTTCTGATTCATTAGACGAGACTGACTTCATGGCCCTCGACATTCACGCCCACCGCATCCTGATCCTCGACTTCGGTTCCCAGTACACCCAGCTGATCGCCCGCCGCGTGCGTGAAATCGGCGTGTACTGCGAACTGCATCCGTTCGACATGGACGACGAAGCGATCCGCGAATTCGCACCTAAAGGCGTCATCCTCGCCGGTGGCCCCGAGTCCGTGCACGAAGCCAACAGCCCGCGTTGCCCGCAGGCCGTATTCGATCTGGGCGTGCCGGTCTTCGGTATTTGCTACGGCATGCAGACCATGGCCGAGCAACTGGGCGGCAAGGTTGAAGGTTCCGAGCTGCGTGAATTCGGTTATGCCCGTGTCGACGTGGTCGGCAAGAGCCGCCTGCTGGACGGCATCGAAGACCACATCGACGCCGACGGCCTGTTCGGCCTCGACGTGTGGATGAGCCACGGTGACAAAGTCACCAAGATGCCGGAAGACTTCCACATCCTGGCCAGCACCCCGAGCTGCCCGGTCGCCGGCATGTTCAGCGACGAGCGCCGTTACTACGGCGTGCAGTTCCACCCGGAAGTGACCCACACCAAACAAGGCGGTCGCATCCTGTCGCGTTTCATCCTCGACATCTGCGAGTGTGAAGCCCTGTGGACGCCGTCGAAGATCGCTGAAGACGCCATCGCCAACGTGCGTGCCCAAGTCGGCACCGACAACGTGCTGCTCGGCCTGTCCGGTGGCGTTGACTCCTCTGTGGTTGCTGCGCTGCTGCACAAAGCCATCGGCGACCAACTGACCTGCGTCTTCGTCGACAACGGCCTGCTGCGATTGCACGAGGGCGAGCAAGTGATGGCCATGTTCGCCGAGAACATGGGCGTCAAAGTTATTCGTGCCAACGCCGAGGAGCAGTTCCTCAACAACCTGGCCGGCGAGTCCGACCCAGAGAAAAAGCGCAAGATCATCGGTCGCACCTTCATCGACGTCTTCGATGCCCAGGCCAAACACCTGGACAACATCAAGTACCTCGCCCAGGGCACCATCTACCCCGACGTGATCGAGTCGGCCGGCGCCAAGAGCGGCAAGGCCCACGTGATCAAGTCCCACCACAACGTGGGTGGGCTGCCTGAGGAAATGAACCTCAAGCTCGTAGAACCTCTGCGCGAACTGTTCAAGGACGAAGTCCGCCGTCTGGGCCTGGAACTCGGCCTGCCGTACGACATGGTCTACCGCCACCCATTCCCAGGCCCGGGCCTGGGCGTGCGTATCCTGGGTGAAGTGAAAAAGGAATACGCCGACCTGCTGCGTCGCGCCGACCACATCTTCATCGAAGAACTGCGCAAGGCCGACTGGTACCACAAAGTCAGCCAGGCCTTCGTGGTGTTCCAGCCAGTTAAGTCGGTTGGCGTGGTAGGCGATGGCCGTCGTTACGCGTGGGTAGTTGCGCTGCGTGCCGTAGAAACCATCGACTTCATGACCGCCCGTTGGGCGCACCTGCCGTACGAACTGCTGGAGACTGTCAGCGGCCGTATCATCAATGAGATCGAAGGTATTTCGCGCGTTACGTATGACGTGTCGAGCAAACCGCCGGCGACGATTGAGTGGGAGTAGAGTTGATTCGTAACTATATGATTTTTATCTAAAAAAATAAAAACAGAAAGCGATGTTTGCTACGACGTCAATGGCGTTCTTAATGGCGCGCATCGTACGCATGTGAGAGAGCTACATCGATACCATGGCCTGGATAAGGAATGCCGACATGGTATCGAGAACGCTTGGCTGCGCAGATGTCAGCAGTAACTGTTTGCCAGTCTCCACTTAAAGTAACTCTGCCCCCGGAAGCCTTGGTCGGCTGTGTATTCAGCGCTGCCGTACGGGCCAAGGCCGAAAAGCAGACGGCGATAATTGGCGTAGTCGGAATTTTTTCGACTGGAAAAATCACGCCGAGTCGGTCATCAGCAGCGTGCGTCTGAGCGACGAAGAACGCGCGCGAAGCCGAGTGATGATAATCGACGCCAACCACAGGATCATTGCTAGCTCGGACGCCCGGGATCACTTGGGCGAAGGCATGGAATTGCGAGCTAAGGCCGGGCAGCCGAGTGGTTACAGCATGTTGAGCGGCAACAGTCGAGGATTACCTGGTGGAGCTGCGCACCTTGCAGTCGGAATTGGAAGCGCGGCGTAATTCTGCGCAATCGGCGGAAGAGTCGGCGTCGGTCAGCCGCGACCAATATGAAGCCGGGGCCATCGACTACCTCGATGTTGCCACTACCCAGTCCACTAGCCTGAGTGAGCGCCAGACCTTGCTCAGTCTGGGTGTCTACGCAGTTGGTGACCAGCGTCCAGTTGCAAGTCGCCTTGGGCGGCTCCTGTACTGGGGGCACTGATCATCCCCCGGAGTAACCTGGCACCTGCGCTGCGCTGGTAAGTCGAATGCTGCAAAGCCGGTGCACCGGATGCTGCAATTGGCCAATTATTGTCATGCTAGTATCCGCGTGCCCCTGGGAACGGACCGTTCCTGCGTATGGGCGGTTCATAATGTTTGAGTATTTCGTCCAGTAGGAGGTTTTGCGTGCTCAGGAAGTCAAGTTTCGCACTGCTCGCCCTGTCTGCCGCCGCTTTTTCGGCGCAGGCTCAATCCGATCGTCAAGTGGTCGAGGACATGGTGACCCGCTCGGCCAATGTCTGCCCGGGCCACAGTACCGAGCGCACCACGCCCACCGTGAAGGCGGTGCCCGTCGGCGCGTTGCGGGTCATGCTCGATCGTGGCCTGGTCATGTGCCCCGATCGGCGCCTCGATGCCGACGCGCCGGCCGTGTTCTACGGCAGAGTCGGCGTTTTTGAATGGAACCCCGAAGTATCGGCAGGCTCGGCGGTGATCGTCAATCAGATCGACGCCATGACCCGTAAGGACGATTACCCATCGGACACCCTGGTGTGGGACGCCGAGGGTAGCCTCGAGCAGCGTACCGTGCCGGCTTTTGAAGCCAAGCCAGGGGCTGCGGTGCTGTACAAGGTCCGCTAGGCCCTGACGACTTGGCGTAAAGCGTTAGATTGATTTCCAGGTGCATGGCTTCCTAGGACAGTCTGACGCGTACCGGCGCAGGTCAGCAGCTTCTGTTGTTGGTTGCGAGCTGGTGCCATTCAAAGGCGGGGCCGCTGCCCTCGTACTTAACAAAACCGCAGTTTCATCGACGCCAGTCGTTCCCTCGGCGTCGGTGAGCTGGCCCCTCTGCCACGGGTTGTTGCCGCTGATGCAGAGTTGACCCTGCTGCCGACTTGGCGTTGCCCCATAAGTATTAAGCCCAAAGTCAGATCGGCTAACGCTTTACGAAGTAGAAGCATGGGGCAGCGAAGTTTCGGCAGTTGGGTCAACTCTGCATCAGTGGCAACAGGCCAAGCTCAGCGTCACGTTTCCTGAGAAATCGACATTTTCAACAGAATTAGCCAAAAGCTGACATTCGGTTAATTGCGACTACCGGCCAAAAAGTAGCGGCCACGCTAACTAGAAAACCACGGGCGGTTCAGTTATGCCGTTTCATTACCAGATTTTGATAACGATCCCAGCATTTCCCTTAGGCGCGTTTCCGAAAGCGGTTCACTGAACAGAAACCCTTGTGCCATGGCACAGCCTGCTTCACTCAGCCATTGCGCTTGGCAGCGCGTTTCAACCCCCTCCGCAAGAGTTGTCAGGCTCAGTCCTTTACTTAGAGAAAGGACGGCTCGGACGATGCGGGCATTCTTGTCGTTTTCAAGAACCGTGCTGATGAAAGTGCGATCTATTTTAAGTTTGTCAAAATTGAACTGAGCCAGTTGAGCCAAGCTGGAGTAGCCTGTCCCAAAATCGTCCATGGCGATGCGGATGCCCATTTCATGCAGCGCTTCTATGTGCTTGCTTGCCATTCCAAAATCGCTCACTACGGAGGTTTCGGTCACTTCCAATTCAAGCCTATTCGGTGGGAAGCCGGTTCGCTGTAATGCACCCTTCACTCGGTTGACGAGATTTTCGTCACGAAGGTCCAATGCGCTCAGGTTGAATGCTAGCAATAGGTGCTCAGGCCAAACTGCTGCCTCCCGGCAGGCTCGTTCCAGCAATAACGTGGTGAGCTCGCGCATCAGGCCGGATCGCTCAGCAGCAGGGATGAAATGTAAGGGGGAAATCGGCCCATGCAAGGGATGGTTCAGGCGGGCCAAGGCCTCGAAGCCAACAATACGCTCATCCTCCAGAGCAACAATTGGCTGATATGCCAAGCTCAGATAGCCATTATCGAGTGCTTCGCGCAGCAACTGCACTACTTGGGATTGCTTTTCCAGATGCACATCCCGACTCGGATCGAAAAACCGAACTGTATTCTTGCCGTCATGCTTACCTTGGTACAGCGCAAGATCGGCCCGCCGCAGCAAGCTGCTAAGGTCCCTCCCGTCTTGTGGAAACTGTGCAACACCATAGGTGCCCGCTGTGCAGAGACATACGGAGTCAAATACCATAGGGCTTGAAATCAAAGAGGCGAGTTGATCTAGGAAAAGACGAGCTGACTCGGCTGTTTTTGCAGACCGAATGATGAGCGCAAACTCATCTCCGCCCAGACGGCAGGCGAAATCACCATCTGGTAGGCTTGTACTGATACGGCTTGCCAATTCCCGCAACAGCCGATCGCCATAGCTATGACCATAAACATCGTTTGCTGATTTAAAGCCATCTAAGTCAAACAGTACAAGAAAGAACGGATCATTAGGACACAGTCTGCGTGAATGGAACTCCAAGTCCAGCCCTCTACGGTTGGGCAACCGCGTCAAGGTGTCATGGATGGCCATATCGATGGCCGCTTTTTCAGCCAGACGTCGACCGACAATTTCCTTGCGAAGCTCGTAGACCCTTCGAATACCAAAGGCAAAGCCACACCAGCCCATGACGATGAGGCCTAAAAAGAACTCGTCTGCCTGCCAGCTCTCGTGCCGGATATTGAAGCGAGCAAGTGCTTCATAAAGGTCAAGGTGAAGGCCAGCCCAAAGCACGCAAGTGCCCAAACAGGCGACGACGATGAAGTCTAACCACGCTTGGTGGAGTCTCAAGAAGCGACGTAATAAGCGGTCGGCCATGGAAATGCCATCATTTGAGGGTTCTCATCTTTAGCTATCGACCCATTTAAAACTTCCTTGAGTCCATTCATCATTCAGGACCCCTTACCGCCAACCACATTTTTCGGCCCGCTTAACTTGTAGTGACGTCCAGACGCTATTAATTTCGCATCATTTAGATGCGTGGGTCAGCGAAATTTCGGCAACTGGGTCAACTCTGCATTGCTGTTTACACCGTCCTGGCTATGGTCCGGTGTTGTGCTCCTGGTCGGTCGTTACGAGCAAGGGTATCTGGAGCATTGCCGTCGCTGCGCGCTGGACCACTGATAGTCTGTCCACGCTTAGCCGCAAAGGCTAACTGGCATCAGCTTCGTTAAACTGATGCCGGTTTTCCCCCGCGTGGCTATTGGGCGCCGCGGCTCAATCCACCCAGACGGGTTGAGATCGACTGCATGCCTTTGCCCAGTTCCCGAAGGGTGCTCGCATCTCGCGCGCCTTCTTCGCTGGCCGCATGGATACGTACCGCCAGCTCGTTGATTTCCTGAGTCACGTGGCTCTGCTCTTGGGCGGCAACGGCGATCTGCTGGGCGCGCTGGACGATGTCATCGAAACTGCCCACCGTAGTGCCCAATGTGGCGGACACGCCGACTGCCTGTTGCACTGATTCGCGAGTGCGTTGAGCGCCGTTTTGCATGGTTGTGACGGCAGAATTTGATGCCTGGCGCAGCTGGGTGATCATCTCCTGAATTTCGTTGGCAGACGTTTGTGTGCGGCCTGCGAGCGTGCGCACTTCATCTGCCACCACCGCAAAGCCACGTCCTTGCTCACCGGCTCTAGCGGCCTCGATAGCAGCGTTGAGCGCCAATAGATTCGTCTGCTGAGAGATCGATTTGATTACCTCCAGCACGCTGCCAACTCGCTCGATGTCTTCACCTAACTGAGTCATGGCGGTGGCCGCGCCTGAGATGTCGGTCGCCAGGCTTTCGATGGATTCACCGTTGCGGTTGACTTGGTCCTGACTCTTTTGCGCTTCTACCAGTGAGCTGCGGGCCGTGTCCGAGCAGTCTGTGGTGTTGCGTGCGACCTCGTTGGCGCTGGCCGACATTTCAGTAATGGCGGTGGCGAGCAGGGTGTTGTCCATGCGTTGAGTCTCTGCCCGTTCAGCCAGGCCATTGGACAGTTGCGCCAGTTCGTTGGCCTGGGTTTCCAGTGACACCGACTCATCGGCAATGCGTCGCAGCATGGCCTGCAGAGAGCCAGCGTAATGGTTGACCGCAATGCGCAACGCGCCGAGTTCATCTGACCGCAGAATCTCTAGCTGAGCGCCTGCCTGACCGCCTTGGCCCAGACGTTCGATTTGCGCAGTGGTTTCCTCAAGCTGAGTGAGCAGCCGTTTGCCGGCCAGCCATGCCAGCCCCAGCAGGATGCCCAACAGCGGTAGCAAGAACAGCAAGATCTGCCCGGTCAGCTTGTTCGCGAGTCCGACCACGCGGGCCTCTGGCGTGACCAGCCCAATGCGCCAGCCGGTGCCTTCCATGGTTTCCAATGTGATGTAAGCCGGTCCATCCAAGCGCGCATCGTGTTCCAGATACAGCGTTGTCGTGCCGGCCGGCTTGCTCGACAGGCTTTCGGCGACCGGCTTCAACCACGTTTGTTCCTGGCTCAACCCGGCAATGGTCGGCAGGCCCTTGGTGCTCTTTGCATCGGGGAAAAACAGCAGGTTCCCTGAAGGATCGACCGCAAAAGCGTAGCCGCCGGTGACATTGCCCTTGGCCTTGAGAAACGCTGCGAGGCCGTCAAGCTTGAGGTCGATAGTGGCGACACCGGCAAACGCGCCCTTTGCGAGGTAGGGCACGCTACAGGTCGTCATTGCCACGCCACTGACCGGGTCCTGATAAGCATCTGACCAGACGCAACGTCCCGATGGCGCGGATTTCGCTCCCGTGTACCAGGACTCAGCCTGATACGGCGGGGTTTGCGCGGCGTTGTACTCGTCCGAGTAATCCAACCCATTGCTGACGTTGCGTGCCCAGAAAAAACTTCGGCGATCAGTACCGGCAGTAAAACTGTTGGGCTCTGGCCACAGACCGCCGCCTGCAATGGCTGCATCGCCTTGGCTGTCGATTACATTAGGCAGATTAGCCTTGAGCAGGTTTTCGTCGTGGGGCAGGGTTTCAGCCAGGTGCGCCATCGCTGTAGCGGTGCCTTCAATGCGATTCACTTGCAGGGCTAACTGGCGTGTAATCGCACGGGCCGATTGTTCCGCTGCCTCGGTTCCTGCTGCCACTAACTGAGGCTTGCCGCCCAAGGTCATGACTGAGTAAATCGCCAATGCCGTGAGAACCAGCAGCGTCAGGATCCCCAGAGTCATTCGCCCTGCGATGCGGTTGGGAAGTAGCGACATGCTGTAACTCCACAAAATTAGGGTTGGCTTTAGTTAATAGCGGCAGCCAAGCCCGGTAGTTGAGGCGCTACATGATATTTTGAATGATTAGGCGACCGGTGGCTGTCAACGGCAATGCAGAATTGATAGAGCTGCCCACATTTCGCTGACCCAGGCTTCTACTTCGTAAAGCGTTAGCCGGTCTGACTTTGGACTGAGTACTTATGGCGCAACGCCAAGTCGGCAGTAGGGGCAATTCGCATCAGCGATAACAAAGAAAACTTAGGTTGTTTATCTATCAATCATAGTATTTCCCATGGTTTGGCTGTTTTTTATTATGGCCTTTATTTAAAGGGTGGAATTTTCTAGTTGATAATAGAGCGGGAATGATCCTGCTTTAGCAGGTGAATGCTGAACAACAAAACCCCGGCCATGTGCCCAATGCTGTTCACTTAAGCGGAGCAGCATTGCGGTTAATCGGATACCGGGTTTTTGACATCTTCACCGCCCTGGGCCTTGCTGGCCTGGGGCGTTTTGTTATGAAGAGCACACCTATGCTGCCGCGAAGCTCTTCCAGGCGTCTTGGCGTATGTGATGGCGATACGGCGCCAGCCATCACCACCAAATGGCTAGCGATATGCTGACAGGCAAACTTGAAGCTCACCTCGCTGGGGGCTCGGTTGTGCGCAACAGCTGCCTGGCTGGCCTCGCGTCGCACTACGTTGTACGCCAGCAACAGTCCCCACAGCTCCTGATACACCAGCTCTACGGTCTTGCTGCGAAGGGTCAATGCGTTGTCCTGCATTGAGCTTTTGATATCCCGAAAACCCAGCTCGATCTCCCATCGTTCATGATAAAGAGTAGCGACCTGCTCAGCGCTAAAGCGTGAAGCGGGCAGCGAGGTGAAGACGGTTTTTTCCTTGCCTTCGACCTCATAGCTGACGGCTCGCACCTGCCAGTACTCAGGCAGAACCGGGTTCTTTTTACGCGCCTGTGGCGAGACCTTCATCTGCACCAGGTAGTCCCCATCGCCGTAGCACTCAATTTCCGTACGGACCGTGCCCTTGCGTTCCGGGATCATCCAATGACGGTTTTGCTCAGGACTTTGGATGCTCAGTAACAGGTCCGCACTGAAAAAGCCTTTATCCAGCAGCGTCACCGAATCGTTGGGTATGGCCTCAACGAAATCCCTCGCCAGTGGGATCTCGCCCTTTCGATAAGGGCTGATGGCCGCATTGGCAATGATGTGCGAGCGGGCATTCATCAGTGCAACAAGGCGCAATACCGGGTATGGGGTTTGACGTTCGGAAGAGGTATTGCCAGAGCCGAAATGCTCTCGCAAGGCAGATGTTTCCGGTGTTCGAAATAAGGCGCCATCAACTGCAAACACCTGGAGCCCATGCCAGTCGTCTTGTGGGTAGCGCTCATATCCCCAGGCGTTGGCGCACTGCTGAAACAGCCAGGCGATGGGTTGCTTGCCCAGACGTTGGCGAGCCTGGGACAGCGCGCTTTTGGCCAGGAGCACCTCGTTGGCAAGTCCGTCGGCGCAGATATTCAATCGACAAGCGACTTCAATGACCGGCTCGCCCCTGAAAAGGGCCATCCCGATTACCAGCCAAAGCACCATGTCCGAAGGCAGACGGCGACGTCGGATCGTCGCTTTATCAGCCAGCGTGGCCGCTGCTGTTATCCACTCATCAGGAATATGATCGGCGAACACCTCAAGGCGTGAGAGCGGCCGCTCAGCAAAATCTAGAACAGCACTTAAATCCTGGGCAACAGGCATAAAAAAATCCGGAGTCCTTATCAGACTCCGGATTTTCCGGCTGCTTGAGGATTAGTCAACAATCCTTAAGTGAACAGCATTGCGGCCATGTGCCGGGGTTTTGTGTTTATGGCATGAGCCGCTCCACCATTTCGGGGGTCGAGAACAACACGATCTCCGAAGTGAGAATTCGCAAAGTCGCAGCGATCCTCGAGGGCTTGGGGTACGAATTGACCGCCATACCAAAACGTCGGCGCAAAACCCTCGATGAATTTAAATCAGTAAGCTTCCATGATTAGTCAAAGGGATCGTTTGTAATCCGGTGAAGCATTCACCCAGAGTTCGCGGCGGTAGGAGAGAAGATGACTGCTGCATGGACGGCGGGGCTGGCAAAAAGTATCGCAGTGCAATGATCTTCCCGGTTGATGCTTACCTGCGCGCAATATCCGAAAAGTAAAACTTGTCCAACGTATGCCGCGACTCGGTGTACTCGAACTGCCGCCCGTCCTGCAAAAACGTCTGGTTGCTCACCACGATCACATGGCTCTGCCCTTCGAGGTCGAGGTGTGCCTGGTCGTCCTTGCCGCGTGGCAGGGCTTCGATAGTGCGTTGGGCGTAGGCGATCTG
The DNA here is from genome assembly GCF_963970695.1 of Pseudomonas sp. EL_65y_Pfl1_R83. Lineage (NCBI taxonomy): Bacteria > Pseudomonadati > Pseudomonadota > Gammaproteobacteria > Pseudomonadales > Pseudomonadaceae > Pseudomonas > Pseudomonas sp. EL_65y_Pfl1_R83. The sequence goes on from NZ_CAXAQI010000012.1 coordinate 161,029, forward strand.
CAGTTGCAAGGTCTGTTCAATGAACGCGTAGATCGACTGTTCGGCGATGTCGCGGTGCAAACCCGGGATCACATCAGCGACGAAGTGGTTGATGTCCAGGATCACGCGTTTACCGCCGATGCGCCTTACCCGCTTGATGCGGGTGATCAGCGTACCGGGCTCTGCTTCGATGTGCTGCAGCAGTGAACCCTCCAGTGGGCATTGGGTGAACTCGACCACTTCAGTGTGTACGTCGTCGCCCAGGTCGGCGTGGGTTTCGTGGAAGCTGACGATGCCGCCGAGTTGGAACTCAATCGGGTTGGGCGACAACACGAACGTGCCCTTGCCATGGATTTTTTGCGCGAACCCACGCTCCTGCAACTGCTCGATGGCGCGACGCACGGTGCCTCGGCTGGCCTGGTAGCTGTCCATCAGTTCGGTTTCGGAGGGAAGGCGCGTGCCGCGCTGCAGGCGTTCGGTGGTGATGCTGGCAAGCAGATCCGTGTAGATCTGGTTGTATTTGCTCATGGGGATGGCTCTTTGCCGGGGTTGCGGTCAAGGCAGGAACCTTAGTGGCAGAGAGGGGGTTTGTCCATTAGGCCCTTGGATTTATGCGGCTTGCAGCGATGCGGCGGCCTACAGGAAATAAACAAAATTAAACTCGTACAGACGAGCTGTTGCTTTAACTCGTACAGACGAGTACTTTTGCCCTCGGCGTGCTGCCAATGACTGCCCCTCAAATAAAAAAATCAAAGTGGAAAACAAGCATGAGCCACGACTATTCGAACATTGCCCGCGAGATCCTCGAAAACCTCGGGGGCCGCGACAACCTTGAGCAAGCTGCCCACTGCGTTACGCGCCTGCGCCTGGCGCTCAAGGACCCGAGCCTGGTCAATGGCAGCGCGCTGAGCCAGGTCGATCTGGTCAAGGGTTCGTTCTTCACCGGCGGCCTGTTCCAAGTGGTGATCGGTCCCGGCGAAGTGGAAAAGGTCTACGCCGCCCTGCGCGAACAGACCGGTCTCGCCGCCGCCACCATCGCCGATGTGAAGAAGAAGGGCGCCGACAAGACCAACGCTATGCAGCGCCTGGTGCGGGTGTTTTCCGATGTGTTCATGCCGATCCTGCCCGCGCTGATCATCGCCGGCCTGTTGATGGGCGTGAACAACCTGATGGGCGCCAGGGGCATGTTCATCGAGGGCGAGACGCTGCTCGAGGCCTATCCAAACCTGGATGGGCTGTGGAGCCTGATCAACCTGATGGCCAACACCTCGTTCGTGTTCCTGCCGGCGCTGGTCGGCTGGTCGGCGGCCAAGCGCTTCGGCGGCAGTGAAATCCTTGGCATCGTGCTGGGCCTGATGCTGGTGCACCCGGACCTGCTCAACGCTTGGAACTACGGCAAAGCCGTGGCCGGGCTCGACGGCCAGAGCCTGCCGTACTTCGATATTTTCGGCTGGTTCCAGATCGAAAAAGTCGGCTACCAGGGGCAGATCCTGCCGATCCTGATGGCGGCGTATGTGATGAGCGTGATCGAGAAGTGGTTGCGGGCGCGGGTGCCCAATGCGATTCAACTGCTCTTCGTGCCGATCACCACCATCGTCGTTACCGGTGTGCTGGCCCTGGCGATTATCGGCCCGGTGACCCGTCACCTCGGCATCCTGATCACCGAAGGCGTGGTCACCCTGTTTGACCTGGCGCCGATGGTCGGCGGGGCGATTTTCGGCCTGCTGTATGCGCCGCTGGTGATCACCGGCATGCACCACATGTTCCTTGCCGTGGACCTGCAACTGATCTCCACCCAGGGCGGCACCTTTATCTGGCCGATGATCGTCATGTCCAACCTGGCCCAGGGCAGCGCCGCGCTCGCGGTGTTCTACATGAGCCGCAATGCGCGGGACAAAAGCATGGCTTCGACTTCGGCAATTTCGGCGTATTTCGGCATCACTGAACCGGCGATGTTCGGGGTGAATCTGCGCTTCAAGTTTCCGTTTTATGCGGCCCTTGTTGGCTCGGCGCTGGGCAGCATTTTCCTCGCGCTGAACAAGGTGCAGGCCTCGGCCATTGGGGTGGGGGGCTTGCCTGGATTTATCTCGATCGTGCCGCAATCCATCGCGGTGTTTGTGATCGGCATGGTCATCGCGATGGTGGTGCCGTTTGTTTTGACCTGTGCATTGAGCATGAAGATTGTTCGACCCGGATACAGGGTCGCCTGATCTGGCGCCTTCGCCAGCACACAACTCTACTGAAGGAACCCACCATGCAAAACTGGCAACACTCGGTGATCTACCAGATCTACCCCAAAAGCTTCCACAGCCACGCGGGTAACGCCACCGGTGACCTGCTGGGCATCGTGGACAAACTCGATTACCTGAAATGGCTGGGCGTGGACTGCCTGTGGATTACCCCGTTCTTGCGCTCGCCGCAACGGGACAACGGCTATGACATCAGCGACTACTACGCCATCGACCCGAGCTACGGGACCATGGCCGACTGCGACCTGCTGATCAGCGAAGCGGCCAAACGTGGCATCAAGCTGATGCTGGATATCGTGGTCAACCACACCTCCATCGAGCACGAGTGGTTCCAGCAGGCGCGCAGCAGCCTCGACAACCCGTACCGCGACTTCTACATCTGGCGCGACCAGCCGAACAACTGGGAATCCAAGTTCGGCGGCTCGGCCTGGGAATACGAGGCGCAAACCGGCCAGTACTTCCTGCACCTGTTCGACCACACCCAGGCCGACCTCAATTGGGACAACCCCCAGGTGCGCGCCGAAGTGTTCAAGCTGATGCGCTTCTGGCGCGACAAGGGCGTGGGCGGTTTCCGCCTGGACGTGATCAACCTGATCTCCAAGCCCGCCGACTTTCCCGAAGACAACAGCGACGGCCGCCGTTTCTACACCGACGGCCCGAATGTGCACGAATACCTGCAGGAAATGCACCGCGAAGTCTTCGAAGGGCATGACCTGATCAATGTCGGCGAGATGTCATCCACCAGCCTCGAACACTGCATTCGCTACTCGCGGCCGGAGTCGAAAGAGCTGTCGATGACCTTTAACTTTCATCACCTGAAAGTGGACTACCCGAACCTGCAGAAGTGGGTGAAAGCTGACTTCGATTTCCTGCAACTCAAGCAGATCCTCTCCGACTGGCAAATGGGCATGCAAGCCGGTGGCGGCTGGAACGCGCTGTTCTGGTGTAACCACGACCAGCCACGGGTGGTCTCGCGTTTTGGCGATGACGGCGAGCACCGCGTGGTCTCGGCCAAGATGCTCGCCACCGCGCTGCACTTCCTCCAGGGCACGCCGTTCGTGTACCAGGGCGAAGAGTTGGGCATGACCAATCCGGGCTTCGACAGGATCGAGCAGTACCGTGATGTGGAGACGCTGAATATCTTCCGCCTCAAGCGCGATGCTGGCGAGTCCGAGACGTCGAGCATGGCGGCGATCATGCAGAAGTCGCGGGACAACGGTCGCACGCCGATGCAGTGGAATGCGGCGAAAAATGCGGGTTTCAGCGCCGGCGAGCCCTGGATCGGTATTCCGGAAAATGCTTCAACAATCAATGTCGAAAGCCAGCTGGATGACCCGGATTCAGTGCTGCATCACTACCGTGTGCTGATTGCCTTGCGCCGGCATGAGCCTCTGATCCAAGAAGGTGTTTACCGTCAACTGCTGCAAGACCACTTACAGGTCTGGGCGTACCTGCGCGAAGGCCATGGCGAGCGCCTGCTGGTGCTGAACAACTTCTACGGAACGCCCTGCGACATCCAACTGCCGGACACCGTGATCAACCCTGCAAGTGAACAACGCCTGCTGATCAGCAACTACCCCGACTGCCCGCAACGTACCGCCACGGTGGCGCTGCGTCCTTACGAATCGTTTGTGCTGCACCTCAAGGACTGAGACTCGTTGTAACCCCGTGTGGGAGCACGGGGCGCTTTGAAAAAACATAATAAAAATATCGGAGTGCTTTATGAAAACAACAATAAAGCTGGGCCTCGTTGCGTCTTGTTTAAGCCTGCCTATTGGCGCTCAAGCCTTGGAATTTGCCGGTTACGTGCGCAGTGGCGCGGGGACTTCAACGGGCAGCGGCCCACAGCAATGTTTCCAACTGCCGGGCGCGCAAACCAAGTACCGCCTGGGTAACGAATGCGAGCAGTATGGCGAACTGGAGTTGCGCCAGGACCTGGTTACCCTCGACGACGGCTCTGTGCTCAGCGTCGATGCCATGGCGTCGCTCTACAACAAGTACGACCGTGAACTGAAGTTCCAGGGCGAGAACAACGGCACCGCGCGCATGCCGCAGATGTATGCGCAGTGGTCCAACCTGCCCAGCCTCAATGGCGGCTCGCTGTGGGCCGGTCGGCGTTACTACAAGCGTAACGACATTCATATCTCCGACTTCTACTACTGGAACCAGAGCGCCACGGGCGGGGGGATCGAGGACGTACTGATCGGCGACCTCAAGTACAGCTACGCGATTTCCCGCAAGGACAACCTGTACCAGAAGGAATACGCCACCCGTCACGACTTCAACGTCGCAGGCTTCAAGACCAACCCTGGCGGCGAGCTGGAGCTGGGCTTGAGCTACATCGAAAAAGCGGGCGGGCGTGACACCAACAGCGGCTGGGCGATCACCGCGCAGCACGTGCAAAAACCTTTCCTGGGCGGCAAGAACAAGCTTGCCTTGCAGTATGGCGAAGGCCCAGGCACTGGCCTGGGTTACACCGGCAATACCTTCCTGGATAAGAGCAGCAAAAGTTACCGCGCCGTGGAGTTTTTCGACTGGCAGGTGACTCCGCGTTTCGGTGGGCAGATCGAGGCGGTGTACCAGAAGGACATTCGTCCCGGCAGCCAGGATCAGACCTGGATGTCCCTCGGTGTGCGCCCGGCGTACGCCATCAGCGAGCAGTTCAAGCTGGTCACCGAGCTTGGGCATGATCAGGTTGACGCCAGCGGCGGCACGCGCAAGCTGAGCAAATTTACCTTCGCACCAACCTGGTCGCCCAAAGGCCCGGATTTCTGGGCGCGGCCGCAAGTGCGCTTGTACTACACCTATGCAACGTGGAACGAAGCGGCCAAGCGCGCGGCGAATGAATTGGCGGCGGGGTCGGCGTTGTCAGACACCGGCTCCTACGGCACGGCGCGGCATGGGGCGAACGTTGGTGTGCAAGTTGAATATTGGTGGAAATAACTAGACGGGTGCACGCGGACTAGACATGTGGGAGCGAGCAAGTCGAATCGTCGTACCGCCGCTCCCACATTTTGATCGTCGGTACTCCAAATTTTTGCATCCAGCCAATGATATTTACAGAACAAAACAGCAGGTGAAGCCATGACCACAACTCAACCCCTGGAACTGCTGGCGCCCTTGTCGGGTGTGCTGCTGGCGTTGGACAAGGTGCCCGACCCGGTATTCTCCAGCCGCTTGATCGGCGACGGCCTGTGCATCGACCCCACGTCGCAGACCCTCTGCGCGCCACTGGCCGGGGTGATCAGTAATATCCAGGACAGTGGGCATGCCGTCAGCATCACCGACGACAACGGCGTCCAAGTGCTGATGCATATCGGCCTGGACACCGTGAACCTGGCAGGCCAGGGCTTCACTCGGCAGGTGCAGGAAGGCCAGCGGGTGGAGGCCGGGCAAGCGCTGATCGAATTCGATGCCGATTATGTGGCGCTCAATGCGCGCAGTTTGCTGACCTTGATGCTGGTGGTCAGCGGCGAGCCGTTTACCCTGTTGGCGAACGGTCTTGTGGCGGTCGGCCAGCCGTTGTTGCAGTTATCCCCAAGTGAAACTGTTGAAACGCTGGACGAGGAGGGCGGCGATGCGCTGTTCTCCAAACCGCTGACCTTGCCCAACGCCAACGGTTTGCACGCCCGCCCTGCGGCGGTGCTCGCCCAGGCGGCGAAGGGTTTCAATGCGAGCATCTACCTGCACAAGCAAACCCAGAGCGCCAATGCGAAGTCGCTAGTAGCGATCATGGCGTTGCAAACCGTGCAGGGCGACACCGTGCAAGTGAGCGCGGCAGGGGAGGAGGCCGAGGCGGCGATCAACGCGCTGGTGGCCTTGTTGGCTGAAGGCTGTGGGGAGGCGGTTGCGACCGTTGCTGAGCCGGTCGCGGCGGTATTGTCGGCAACGTTGCTGCGGGGCGTGTGTGCGTCACCGGGTTCGGCGTTTGGCCAGGTCGTTCAAGTGACCGAGCCTGAGCTGGCTATCATTGAACACGGCACGGGTGAAACCGCTGAACGTGCTGCCCTGGCGCGTGGCCTGCTGGCTGCAACCGAAGCGCTGCAAGCTCTGCAAGACAAGGCCGCCGGCAGTGCCCAGGCAGAGATCTTCCGGGCACATCAGGAACTGCTCGAAGACCCAACCTTGCTGGAACAAGCCCACAGCCTGCTGGCTGACGGCAAGAGCGCCGTATTTGCCTGGAACAGTGCCACAGTCGCGACGGCCAGCGTGTTCCAGGGCTCAGGCAATGCTCTGCTTGCCGAACGTGCGGCAGACCTGGCCGACGTCGGCCAGCGCGTGCTGAAACTGATCCTCGGCATTCAAGACAGCGCCTGGGACTTGCCGGAACGCGCTATCCTGATCGCTGAACAACTGACGCCGTCACAGACCGCCAGCCTGGATACATGCAAGGTGCTGGGTTTCGTCACGGTCGGCGGCGGCGCAACCAGCCACGTCGCGATCCTCGCCCGCGCCCTGGGTTTACCAGCGATTTGCGGTGTGTCGGCCCAAGTGCTGGCGTTGGCCAATGGCACACAGGTCCTGCTCGACGCCGACAAAGGCGAGCTGCACCTTGAGCCGAACCTGGCCGAGATCGAACAGTTGGAGGCGGCGCGCAAGCAACAGGCGCTGCGCCATCAGCGCGACGTGGCGCACGCGTCTCTACCGGCAACCACCCGCGACGGCCATCACGTCGAAGTCACCGCCAACGTGGCTTCGTTGACGCAGGTGGAACAGTCCTTGAACCTCGGCGGGGAAGGCGTCGGCCTGTTGCGCTCGGAATTTCTCTACCTGGACCGCAACCGCGCGCCGAGCCCCGACGAGCAAGCGGCGACTTACACCGCGATCGCCCGTGCCCTGGGCACCGAGCGCAACCTTGTGGTGCGCACCCTCGACGTTGGTGGCGACAAACCGTTGACCTATGTGCCCATGGACGCCGAGACCAACCCATTCCTCGGTTTGCGCGGCATCCGCCTGTGCCTGGAGCGCCCGGAGTTGCTGCGCGAACAGTTCCGCGCGATCCTCGCCAGTGCCGGTTTTGCGCGGTTGCATATCATGTTGCCGATGGTCAGCCTGCTGTCGGAGTTGCGCCTAGCCCGTAAGATCCTCGAAGAGGAAGCGCTGGCGCTCGGGCTCACTGAACTGCCGAAGCTGGGGATCATGATTGAAGTACCGTCTGCCGCCTTGATGGCGGACGTGTTCGCGCCCCATGTGGATTTCTTTTCTATCGGCACCAACGATTTGACCCAATACACCCTCGCCATGGACCGCGACCATCCGCGCCTGGCCGGCCAGGCCGACAGCTTCCACCCGGCGGTGTTGCGCTTGATCGCCACCACGGTCAAGGCCGCGCATGCTCATGGCAAGTGGGTCGGCGTGTGCGGTGCACTGGCGTCCGAAGCGCTGGCGGTGCCGGTGCTGATCGGGCTGGGTGTGGATGAGTTGTCGGTCAGCGTGCCGTTGATCCCCATCATCAAGGCCTCCGTGCGCGAGCTGGACCTGGCTGGCTGCCAGATCATTGCCCGCCAGGTGCTCGGCCTGGAAGAAGCCGGTCAGGTGCGTGAGGCATTGCGCCAATATCACGCGGCTACCGTTGAAACCTCACCTGTTGTGGAGCTTTGAGCATGTTCAAGAAATTGCAGCAGGCGTTCTGGAAGGCCCTCACGCCGGATTTGATTGCCGAGACGGCAGCGGCGCCGGGTTTGTTGTCGGCTGATGTGCTGCGGGCGTTGGGCGGCGCGGATAATCTCAAGTCGCAGCAGCGGGTGGCGCTGACGCGGGTGCGGGTGCAGTTGCAGGATGCTGCGAAAGTGGATGCTGCAGCGTTAAAGGCTGCGGGTGTGCCTGGGGTGATGGTGTTGGCGGGTGGGGTCGTGCACCTGCTTACCGGGCTGGGCTCGGTCTAGAGATCAACGCAGATCAATGTGGGAGCCGGGCTTGCCCGCGATAGCGGTGTGTCAGGCTGCGGGTATTTCGACTGCCAGGCCGCCATCGCGGGCAAGTCGAATCGTCGCACCGCCGCTCCCACAGGGTTTTGCAGCGTTTTGAATAGCGTGTCTTACAACGGCGAGTTATCTTCCGGCGGCTTGGTCTTATCCACACCCGGCACGTGCAGGTTGCCCTCAACCATCTGGTTACCTTCCAACTGCGGCTGCGTCACCCAAGTCAGAATGTCGTAATACCGCCGGATGTTCGCCACAAAATGCACCGGCTCACCACCGCGCGCATAACCGTAGCGCGTCTTGCTGTACCACTGCTTTTGCGACAGGCGCGGCAGCATCTTCTTCACATCCAGCCACTTGTTCGGGTTCAAACCTTCGCGCTTGGCCAGCGTGCGCGCATCTTCCAGATGGCCGCTGCCCACGTTGTAGGCGGCGAGGGCAAACCAGGTGCGATCCGGCTCGGCGATGCTGTTGTCCAGTTCATCCTTGATCTTGGCCAGGTACTTGGCGCCGCCCATGATGCTTTGCTTGGGGTCCAGTCGGTTGGACACGCCCATCGCCTGGGCGGTGTTCTGGGTCAGCATCATCAGGCCGCGCACGCCGGTCTTGGAGGTGACGGTCGGTTGCCACAGCGATTCTTGATAGCCAATGGCTGCCAACAGGCGCCAATCGACCTTCTCTTTCTTGGCATAGGCCCGGAAGTTTTTCTCATACTTGGGCAACCGCTGCTGCAGATGCTGGGCAAAGGTGTAGGCGCCTACGTAGCCGAGTACATCGACGTGCCCGTAATAGCGGTCTTTGAGACGCTGCAGGGTGCCGTTCTTCTCGACCTTGTCCAGGTAACTGTTGATCTCGTTGAGCAGGCTGTTGTCTTCACCCGCCGCCACGGCCCAGCTCTGATTGCTGGGATCGCCCAGGTCGAAGGCCACGCGCACGTTGGGGAAGTACACCTGGTTCATGGCGACTTCGTTGGAGTCCACCAGGGTCAGGTCGATTTGCCCCTCGTCCACCATGCGCAGCAGGTCGACGACTTCAACGGCGTCGGACTCTTCGTATTCAATCGCAGGATTCTGCTTCTTGAGCGCCGCCAGTTGTTCGGCGTGGGTGCTGCCCTTGAGCACCATGATCTTCTTGCCCACCAGGTCTGCCGCGTTCGTCGGGCGGGACTGGCCATTGCGGTAGATGATCTGTGGGGTGACTTCTAAATAAGGGTGGGAGAAACGCACCTGCGTCCGGCGCTGTTCGCTGCTGACCAGGCCTGCGGCAGCGAGGACCGGGCCGTTGGGCTTGCCCAACTGGCCAAACAGGTCATCCAGGTTGTCGGCGGTCTCGATCTCCAGCTTTACCCCCAGGTCGTCGGCAAAGCGTTTGACCAGTTCGTATTCGAAACCGGTTTCACCGTTGCGGTCCTGGAAATACGTGGCCGGACTGTTTCGGGTGATCACCCGCAATACGCCATCCTCCTTGATTCGCTCGAGCGTGCTGGGCTTATCAACACAGGCGCTGAGCATCAGGAAGAGTCCGGTTGCGATAAGCCATTTGGCGCATCGCGGGCGCAAAGCAGTTGGGGAGAACATCTGCGCAGTATACGCAAACGGCTCACGGCGCCATATCTCGACAGCGCGGGACTTGTCTGCTAGCGCGTGCAAAACTGTGCTGTAGCCCGCAGAAACGGGGCTTGGCGAGGGATTGTGACGGTTAAAATAACTGCGCGGAATACCCCGTACGCCCCCTCAAAAGCGGTGCAATCCGGCCAACTGACGTCTGGCAGTCGCCACCGGTAGCGTTTCGGGTGCCGTTGGCGGCGGTTTACGCTAGAATGCACGGCCTCAAAGCACACCCCTTCCCGAGGCTGTCCCGAAGATGTTGATCCTGCGCGGCGCTCCTGCCCTTTCTGCCTTTCGCCACAGCAAACTCCTTGAGCAACTGAGCCAGAAGGTTCCAGCGGTTACAGGCCTGTATGCTGAATTTGCTCACTTCGCCGACGTTACCGGCGTGTTGGCCGCCGACGAACAGCAAGTGCTCGCACGCCTTCTGAAGTACGGCCCGAGCGTTCCCGTTCAAGAGCCCAATGGCCGCTTGTTTCTGGTTCTGCCACGGTTCGGCACCATTTCGCCCTGGTCGAGCAAGGCCAGCGATATCGCCCGTAACTGTGGCCTGGAAAAAATCCAGCGCCTGGAGCGTGGTATTGCCTTCTATGTCGCAGGCCAGTTCAGCGATGCCGACGCCGAGTTGATCGCCAGCAGCCTGCACGACCGCATGACCCAGATCATCGTCAGCCAGATGGAACAGGCTGCCGGCCTGTTCAGCCACGCCGAGCCCAAGCCGCTGACCGCGATTGACGTGCTCGGCGGTGGCCGCGCCGCCCTTGAGAAGGCCAACACCGAGTTGGGCCTGGCCCTGGCCGAAGACGAGATCGACTACCTGGTCAACGCCTTCAACGGCTTGAAGCGCAACCCTCACGACATCGAACTGATGATGTTTGCCCAGGCCAACTCCGAGCACTGCCGTCACAAGATCTTCAACGCCAGTTGGGACATCGACGGCGAGAGCCAGGAAAAAAGCCTGTTCGGCATGATCAAGAACACCTACGTGATGCACAGCGAAGGCGTTCTGTCTGCTTATAAGGACAACGCCTCGGTCATCGTCGGCTCTGTTGCCGGCCGTTTCTTCCCGGACCCTGATACCCGCCAGTATGGCGCGGTGCAGGAGCCGGTGCACATCCTGATGAAGGTTGAAACCCACAATCACCCGACCGCGATTGCCCCGTTCCCTGGCGCAGCCACCGGTTCAGGCGGCGAAATCCGCGACGAAGGTGCTACCGGCCGTGGCGCCAAGCCCAAGGCTGGCCTCACCGGTTTCACCGTGTCCAACCTGCAGATCCCCGGCTTCGAACAGCCGTGGGAAGTGCCGTACGGCAAGCCTGAGCGCATCGTGACCGCGCTCGACATCATGATCGAAGGCCCGCTGGGCGGCGCCGCGTTCAACAACGAATTCGGTCGTCCGGCGTTGACCGGTTATTTCCGTACCTTCGAACAGTCCATCACCACCCCGCGTGGCGATGAAGTGCGCGGCTACCACAAGCCGATCATGTTGGCCGGCGGCATGGGCAACATCCGTGAAGAACACGTCAAGAAAGGCGAGATCCTGGTCGGCTCCAAGCTGATCGTCCTCGGCGGCCCGGCGATGTTGATCGGCCTGGGCGGCGGCGCAGCGTCCTCCATGGCCACCGGCACCAGCTCGGCGGACCTGGACTTCGCTTCGGTACAGCGCGAGAACCCAGAGATGGAGCGCCGGTGCCAGGAAGTCATCGACCGTTGCTGGCAGTTAGGTGACAAGAACCCGATCAGCTTCATCCACGACGTCGGCGCCGGTGGTTTGTCCAACGCCTTCCCGGAACTGGTCAACGATGGCGACCGTGGCGGCCGTTTCGAACTGCGCAACATTCCAAACGACGAACCGGGCATGGCCCCGCACGAAATCTGGAGCAACGAATCCCAGGAACGCTACGTTCTGGCCGTTGGCCCTGAAGACTTCGCGCGCTTCCAGGCCATCTGCGAACGCGAGCGTTGCCCGTTTGCCGTGGTCGGCGAAGCCACGGCCGAGCCGCAACTGACCGTCACCGACAGCCACTTCGGCAACAGCCCGGTGGACATGCCGCTCGAAGTGCTGCTGGGCAAAGCCCCGCGCATGCACCGTTCGGCCGTGCGTGAAGCCGAGCTGGGCGATGATTTCGACCCAAGCCCCCTGGAGCTGGCCGACAGCATCGAACGCGTGCTGCACCACCCAGCCGTGGCGAGCAAAAGCTTCCTGATCACCATCGGCGACCGCACCATCACTGGCCTGGTTGCCCGTGACCAAATGGTCGGCCCGTGGCAGGTTCCGGTGGCAGACGTTGCCGTCACCGCCACCAGCTTCGACGTCTACACCGGTGAAGCCATGGCCATGGGCGAGCGTACGCCGCTGGCCCTGCTGGACGCTCCGGCGTCGGGCCGCATGGCGATTGGTGAAACCCTCACCAACATCGCGGCTTCGCGTATCGGTAAATTGTCCGACATCAAACTGTCGGCCAACTGGATGTCCGCTGCCGGTCACCCGGGTGAAGATGCACGCCTGTATGACACGGTTAAAGCAGTCGGCATGGAGCTGTGCCCGGAGCTGGGCATCACCATTCCGGTAGGCAAGGACTCCATGTCCATGGCCACCCGCTGGAACGAAGACGGCACCGACAAGAGCGTCACCTCGCCGCTGTCGCTGATCGTTACCGGTTTTGCACCGGTCACCGACATCCGCCACACCCTGACCCCGCAACTGCGCATGGACAAGGGCACCACCGACCTGATCCTGATCGACCTCGGCCGTGGCCAGAACCGCATGGGCGCGTCGATCCTGGCACAGACCCATGGCAAGCTCGGCAAGCACGCGCCGGATGTCGACGACGCCGAAGACCTCAAAGCCTTCTTCGCCGTGATCCAGGGCCTGAATGCCGACGGCCACCTGCTGGCCTACCACGACCGTTCCGATGGCGGCTTGCTGACCAGCGTCGTGGAAATGGCTTTCGCCGGTCACTGCGGCCTGAACATCGTGCTCGACAGCGTTGCCGAGGATGCGTCTGAAATCAACGGCATCCTGTTCAACGAAGAGCTGGGCGCCGTGATCCAGGTGCGCCAGGACGCGACCCCAGACGTACTCGCCCAGTTCAGCGCCGCCGGCCTGGACGACTGCGTGGCAGTGATCGGCCAGCCGATCAACAACGGCGAGATCAACATATCTTTCAACGGCGACACCGTGTTTGCCGGCCAGCGCCGCTTGCTGCAACGCCAGTGGGCCGAGACCAGCTTCCAGATCCAGCGTCTGCGTGACAACGTCGAGTGCGCTGAGCAGGAGTTCGACCTGATCCTGGAAGAAGACAACCCGGGCCTGAGCACCAAGCTCAGCTTCGACGTCAACCAGGACATCGCCGCGCCTTACATCAAGAAAGGCATTCGTCCACACGTTGCGGTTCTGCGTGAGCAGGGCGTCAACGGCCAGGTGGAAATGGCGGCCGCGTTCGACCGCGCCGGCTTCAATGCGATCGACGTGCACATGAGCGACATTCTCGCCGGTCGCGTTGACCTCAATGAGTTCAAAGGCCTCGTCGCCTGCGGCGGCTTCTCCTACGGCGACGTGCTGGGTGCCGGTGAAGGCTGGGCCAAATCGGCCCTGTTCAACAGCCGTGCCCGCGACGCGTTCCAGGGTTTCTTCGAGCGCAACGACAGCTTCACCCTGGGTGTGTGCAACGGTTGCCAGATGATGTCTAACCTCAGCGAACTGATTCCGGGCAGTGAGTTCTGGCCGCACTTTGTGCGCAACCGTTCCGAGCAGTTCGAAGCCCGTGTTGCCATGGTGCAGGTGCAGGAATCCAACTCGATCTTCCTGCAAGGCATGGCCGGTTCGCGCATGCCCATCGCCATCGCCCACGGTGAAGGCCATGCCGAGTTCGCCAGCGAAGAAGCCCTGCTCGCAGCCGACTTGTCCGGCACCGTGGCGCTGCGTTTCGTCGACAACCACGGCAAGGTCACCGAGACCTACCCGGCCAACCCGAACGGCTCGCCGCGCGGGATCACCGGCCTCACCAGCCGCGACGGTCGCGTGACCATCATGATGCCGCACCCGGAGCGTGTCTTCCGCGCCGTGCAAAACTCGTGGCGCCCGGAGGAGTGGAGCGAAGACGGCGCCTGGATGCGCATGTTCCGCAACGCACGCGCGTGGGTGAACTAAGACGGTGTACAAGCTCGCCTTCTTCGTGCCCGACAGCCATGTGGAGACGGTGAAAGCCGCCGTCTTCGCCGCTGGCGGCGGGCGCATCGGCAGCTACGACAGCTGCGCCTGGCAAGTGCTGGGCCAGGGTCAATTTCGCGCAATGGACGGCAGCCAGCCGTTTATTGGGCAGGTGGGCCAGGTTGAAGTGGTTGAAGAATGGAAGGTTGAGCTGGTGGTGGCGGATGAGTTGATCGTGGCGGTCGTGGCTGCACTCAAGCTTAGCCACCCGTATGAGACACCGGCGTATGAGGTGTGGCAGTTGGCGGATTTTTAACTCGCACGCTGCAAAAACAAGAAACCCGCTGGGCCAGTATGGTCAGCGGGTTTCTTGTTGTCTGTGGGGCCTCATCGCAGGCGCCTCAGATCTTTCCCACAAGCCTTTCAGGTTGTCCCTCGGAACTCCTCTCCCTAGCCTCCCTGCTTTGCATTTTCTCAGTGGTGGAATGTTATGAGTCTGACGACCAGAACTGATATGCGGCTATTGCAGGGCGTGATGTATAACGTCACAATCGCGCCATGATCGTTAGTTGGAAACATAAAGGCCTTCGCATCTTTTATGAAACGGGCTCAACGAAAGGGATCAATGCCAACCACGTGAATCGCTTGCGCCGTGTCTTGCTGATTTTAGATAGCGCGATTCATTGGAGTGATCTGGAACTGCCAGGTTGGCGCTTCCATCGCTTGAAGGGAGATCTTGTCGACTACTGGTCAGTGAGCATCAGTGGTAACTGGCGCATCATTTTTCGTATGTATGACGATCAAGTCGAGCTGGTCGACTATCTGGATTACCACTGAGAAGGGGTCTGTTTATGGGTATGCACAATCCTCCTCACCCAGGGGAAATACTGCTTGAGGATGTCATTCCCGGGCTTGGAATGACGATCACTGAAGTTGCTCGACGCCTGGGTTTCGCTAGGGAAACCTTTTCAAGAATTCTTCATGGGCATGCGCCTGTTAGCCCTGATCTAGCTGTGCGGCTTGAGCGCGCAGGCATCAGCAAGGCCCAGATGTGGCTCTCAATGCAGAGCAGTTATGACCTGTGGCAGGCAGAGCATAGAGAACAGCCTGTTATTGAGCGGTTTGCTCGGATTGAGTAACCGAGATTAAAGAGCCCGGCTTTGGCCGGGTTTTCGTTGCCTGCGATATCTTGAGCTCTCGGAGATTTCCCACGAGCCTTTCAGGTTGTCCCTCGGAACTCACCTCACTAGCCTTTGCCAGTCGCTGCCAATTCAGTGACCGGGACTGCAAGCCCGCCGATAATTTGTTAGTGCTGAACAGCGCACCTATAATCATGCCGCTTTCATACAGCGGTTATTGAGTCATGGTGGCTGTGTGCGGGAGACCCTCGGGTCTGCCGAGGTTCCTAACAACTCGGTCTTGCAGACCCGTACACAGCTGCCACCCATCATCTGCAAGTGATGTCGGTAGCTCCCACTTTTTGTTAGGAGTTTTACCATGATCAAAAACAGTCCAAATCCTCCATCTGATTCTCAGCCCACCGACCAACTCTTCACCGTACTACCCAACCTGAACAGCGAAACCCTACTCGCCAATGCTTCCCAAGACCTGGCATCCGTGCAGGCACTGGCGGGCAATCTGGCTTTTGATGTCGACGGCCCGCAGCGAGATGCAGTGCTGGGGATTCATCGGATGGTAGAAGGTATCCAGTTGATGGTCGATCGGGTGTTGGACCTACAGGAAGTACCGATCAGCAACTGACCCCACCCACTCTGTGGCGAGGGAGCAAGCTCCCTCGCCACAGAGTGGTCAGGCGTTGATTGGACGGGTAACCAACCGCTCCAATGCCTCGCCCAACCCTAAAGCCTTGTCACCAATCAACAGGTGCCAAACACCGCTTTCCAGCTGGCTGACGCCTTGGCAACCCAGCGCAGTGAGATCAGCTTCAGACAACCCCGAATCATCCCCCAGCTCTACCCGCAACCGGGTCATCGCCACCGCTTCCAACTCCCGCACATTCCCGCGGCCACCCAACGCGCTCAGCCATTTCTCGGCCTCCTGCACATTCACCGTCACCGGCTTATCCACAGGCGCAGCCGTCACCGGTGCACTGGCAACAAACGACGGCATCGCCAAGCGAATCTCATCAGCAATGCTATCCGCCATCGGCCCGACCACCACCTGCAAACTCCCGCCGTTCCCCGGCCGAACTACGGCCATGGCGCCCAGTGCTTTGAGCTCCGAGTCCACCGCCTTGGTGCGATCAACCATGTCCAAACGCAGGCGCGTCGTACAGGCGCCGACACTCAACAGATTGGCCGAACCGCCCAGCGCACGGATGTAGGCACTGGCCCGCTGGTTATCCGTCATTACCTCAGCCTGCACCACCTGGATATCTTCCCGGCCCGGTGTCTTCAGGTTGAAGCGACGAATGCAGTAGTTGAACACGCTGTAGTAAATCACCGCATAAGTCAGCCCAACCGGGAACACCAACCAACCATTGGTGGACTTGCCCCAACCCAGCACCATGTCGATAAACCCACCGGAGAAGGTAAACCCCAGGTGGATATTCAGCATATTGGTGACAGCCATCGACAAGCCCGTCAGCACGGCGTGAATCAGGTACAGAAACGGCGCAAGAAACATGAACGCAAATTCAATCGGCTCGGTCACCCCGGTCAAGAAGGAGGTCAGCGCCATCGACAGGAAAATCCCGCCCATCACCTTGCGTCGTTCCGGCAGTGCATTGCGGTACATCGCCAGGCACGCGGCAGGTAGGCCGAACAGCATCACCGGGAACATGCCGGTCATGAACTGGCCGCCTTTCGGGTCGCCCGCGAAGTAGCGGGTGAGGTCGCCGGTCACTACCGCACCGGTCGCCGGATCGGTAAAGGTGCCAAACACAAACCACGCCATATTGTTGAGGATATGGTGCAGGCCAGTGACGATCAGCAGGCGGTTAAACACGCCAAACACGAAGGCGCCAATGCTGCCGCTTTCCATCAGCAGCACGCCAAAGCTGTTGATGCCTTGCTGGATCGGCGGCCAGATCAAACCAAAGATCACCCCCAGCCCGACCGCGCTGAACCCGGTAACAATCGGCACAAACCGCCGCCCACCAAAGAACGCCAGGTACTCCGGCAGCTTGATGTCCTTGAAGCGGTTATACAGCCCGCCCGCCATCAAGCCGCTGGCGATACCGGCGAGCATGCCCATGTTGATGGACGTGTCCATCACCTTGAGCGTGGAGACCATCACCAGGTAACCAATCGCCCCGGCCAACCCCGCTGTGCCGTTGTTGTCGCGGGCGAAGCCCACGGCGATGCCGATGGCGAAGATCAGTGCCAGGTTGGCGAAGATCGCCTGCCCGGCGTCGTGCATCACCGCGATGTTCAGCAGGTCGGTGTCGCCCAGGCGCAGCAGCAGGCCGGCAATCGGCAGGATCGCAATCGGCAACATGAGTGCACGGCCCAGGCGTTGCAGGCCTTCGATGAAGTGTGGGTACATGGCGTGTCTCCTTTTGTTGTTATCAGCTCAACGGCCAGTGGTGTTGACAGGCTTGGCGAACGGCCTCTGCGCAGCTCAGGTCGAGCAGGCCTTGGCTTAATTGCCGGCATTGCGCTGCGTCCAGGTGGCGGACGCGGTCCTTGATTTCGCCGATCTGCGGCGGGCTCACCGACAGTTCGCTGACGCCCAGGCCGATCAGCACCGGCGTAGCCAGCGGGTCGGAGGCGAGGGCGCCACATACACCCACCCAGCGCCCGTGTTTCGCAGCCCCTGCACAGGTCTGGGCGATCAGCCGCAACAGCGCCGGGTGCAACGCGTCGACCCGCGCGGCGAGGCCGGCGTGGTCGCGGTCCATCGCCAGGGTGTACTGGGACAGGTCATTGGTGCCGATGGACAGGAAGTCTGCGTGCTTGGCCAACTGGTCGGCCATCAGTGCGGCGGCGGGCACTTCGATCATCACACCGAGTTCGGGGCGTTGGGTCAGTTCCAGCTCTACGCACAGTTCATCCAGGCGCTGGCGGATGTGCAGCAGCTCATCCACTTCGCTGACCATCGGCAGCAGGATGCGGCACCGCGCCAGCGGGCTTACTTGCAGCAGGGCACGCAATTGCTGGTCGAGCACGTCGGGGCGGACCTGAGCCAGGCGAATACCGCGCAGGCCCAGCACCGGGTTAGCTTCGACAGGTAGTGGCAAGTAGTCGAGCTGCTTGTCGCCACCCACATCGATGGTGCGGATGATCACGGACTTGTCGCCCATGGCATCCAGCACTGCCTGATAGGCGTGACGTTGTTCCTGCTCATCCGGCGCGGTGCAGCGGTCGACGAAGAGAAATTCGGTGCGCAGCAGGCCGACGCCATCAGCGCCGTTTTCAAAGGCCACCTGGGCTTCGGCACTGGAGGCGACGTTGGCGGCGACTTCGATGGTCACGCCATCAAGGGTGTTCGCCGGCTCTTGGGCCTGGGCCTGTTGCTGTTGGCGGCGCAGCTTTTGCGCGTCGCGAATCTGGTGCACTTCGGCGTGACGCGCTTCGGTGGGCTCCAATTCCAGACGGCCGTTGACGGCGTCGAGTACCACGCGTTGGCCTTGGGGCACGTCGAGCACGTCGGCGCCCAGTGCGACCACACACGGCAAGCCTTTGCCACGGGCCAGGATTGCCACATGGGACGTGGCGCCGCCTTCGGCCATGCAGATGCCGGCAGCCTCCTGGGCACTCAATTGCAGCAGGTCCGACGGCGTCAACTCATGGGCGCTGACGATCGCACCTGCAGGCAATTCGAAGTGCCAGGCTTCCCCCAGCAGTGCGCGCAATACGCGTTGTTGCAAATCCCGTAGATCATTTGAACGTTCGGCGAACAGGGGTTTGCCCAAGGCCAGCAACACCGCGCATTGCGCCTGGATCGCATTGCGCCAGGCGTGGGTAGCGGCGCTGCCGTTTTCGATGGCGCCGGTGGCCGCTTCCAGCAGTGTCGGGTCTTCCAGCAAGGCGAGATGCGCCGCGAAGATGTCCTCTTCCTCGACGTTCTTACGCTGGCGGGCGTGCTCCAGTGTCGTGCGGATTTCACTGCGCACTTGCTCCAGCGCAGCGTCCAGGTGTTGCAGTTGTTCGTCGGCAGAATGGTTGCCGGTGTCGGCTGGCAGTTCGATGCCGGTCAGGCGGAACAGCGGCCCGCAGACCAACCCCGGCGCAGCACACACGCCTTGCAACACGCCGACTTCGGTATTTGCCCGGCGTGGCGCGACGATGGCAGGGGTGTGGTGTTCTTCTTTGATAGCAGCGGACAAGGCCGCGACCAACGCCTGCAACGCGGCCTCTGCATCCTTGCCGCGACAGCTCACACGGACTTCGTCACCCTCGCCAATGCCCAAACCCATCAAGCCAATCAGGCTGTCGCACGACGCCGACTTATCGCCGAACTGCAGCTGTGCCTGGCTGCTGAAACCCTGGGCGGCCTTGCGCACTAATGCCGCCGGGCGCGCATGCAAACCGCCCCGATGGGTGATGCGCACGTTAGCGCTGGCTTCAGCTTCCGAGTTATCCACAGGCGCTTGAGCCGACGCCGCCGAACGCGCCACGATCTGCACCAGCGGCTCGCCGACCTTGACCGTTTTCCCCGCTACCGCGCGCAACTCGAAGCGCTCGCCATTGGTCAGGATGATCAGGCTGACCAGGCTCTTGCACTGGCGCGCAATGCGGTCCAGGTCAAACTGCACCAACGCCTGGCCCTTGCTGACCCGCGCGCCGTCCTTCACCAACAAGGCAAAGCCTTCGCCCTTCAGCTCGACCGTGTCGATGCCCACATGCATCAACACTTCGGCGCCGTTATCGGCGCGAATGGTCAGCGCATGCCCGGTGCGGGCGACATGGATGATCACCCCGTCACACGGTGCGTGCAGGCAATCGTTCAGCGGGTCGATGGCAATGCCGTCGCCCATCGCGCCGCTGGCGAACACTTCGTCGGGAACGTTGCCCAGGGCCAGCACCGGCCCGGTGAGGGGAGCGCTGAGGGTCAGATCATTATTGTTCTTGGACATCGGCACGGTACTCATCAGGAAAACACGGCAATCGACTCAGTGAGTGCGAGTGACTTTGCTCAGGTGGCGTGGCTGGTCGGGATTCATGCCCCGGGCTTCGGCTAAACCCGCAGCCATGACGTAAAAGCTCTGGATCGCCAGGAGCGGGTCCAGACTTGGGTGTTCGGCGCGGCTCAGGGGCAGGTCGCGCTCGGCGATATCGTCCGGCGCGGCCAGCAAAACGCGTGCACCGCGCTGGCGCATATCGGCGGCCAGGCTCAACAGGCCGGCTTGCTCGGCACCGCGTGGGGCAAAAACCAGCAATGGGTAGTTGTCGCCAATCAGGGCCATTGGGCCGTGACGCACCTCGGCGCTGCTGAAGGCCTCGGCCTGGATCGCCGAGGTTTCCTTGAGCTTGAGCGCGGCTTCCTGGGCGATGGCAAAACCGGCGCCTCGGCCGATGACCATCAGTTGCTGGCAGTCGCGCAGGGCATCGATGGCGATGCTCCAGTCCTGTTGGGCGGCGGCGCGCAGGTCATCGGGCAGGGCGCGACAGGCTTGCAGCAGCTCGGCGTCGCCGTTCCAGTGGCCGATCAATTGCGCAATGGCGCTGAGGGTGGCGATAAAACTCTTGGTCGCGGCCACGCTCTGTTCCGGGCCTGCACACAGCGGTATATGAAACTCGCAGGCGGCTTCCAGCGGCGAGTCTTCGGCGTTGACCAGCGAAATGCTCAAGGCGCCGCGCTTGCGCAGCAGGCGCAGGCTGTTGACCAGGTCCGGGCTCTGGCCCGACTGGGAGAAACCAAACACCACCTGGCCGCTGACTTTCATCGGCGCCTGCAGCAAGGTCACCACCGACATGGGCAATGACGCCACCGGAATGCCCACATGCTGCATGGCCAAGTAGGCGAAGAAGCTGGCGGCATGGTCCGAGCTGCCACGCGCGATGGTCATCGCCACGTGTGGCGGCTGACGGCGCAGGCGGCCGGCGATTTCTTCCAGCGCCGGGTCCAGGCGTTGCAGTTGGGCGGCGACGGCGTCGCAGGAGGCCAGGGCCTCTTCAAGCATTTTTGAAGTCAATGGTTTCTCCTTCGACCATTACGTCGGTGAGTATCAGGGAGCGGTCCAGGCGTACGCAGTCGGCAAAGCTGCCGGTTTGCAGGCGGCCGCGTTCTTCCAGGCCCAGGTAGTCCGCAGGAAATTGCGACAGGCGTTGTGAGGCTTCGCTGATGGGCAGGCCGATTTTCACCAGGTTGCGCAGCGCCTGGTCCATGGTCAGCGTGCTGCCGGCCAGGGTGCCGTCGGCCAGGCGCACGCCACCCAGGCATTTGGTCACGGTGTGGCTGCCCAGCTTGTACTCGCCATCGGGCATGCCGGCGGCGGCGGTGGAATCGGTGACGCAATACAGGCACGGGATCGAACGCAGCGCCACGCGCATGGCGCCGGGGTGCACGTGGAGCAGGTCCGGGATCAGTTCTGCATATTTCGCGTGAGCCAGGGCCGCGCCGACGATGCCGGGCTCGCGGTGATGCAGCGGGCTCATGGCGTTGTACAAATGGGTGAAGCTGGTGGCGCCGGCGGCAAGGGCTGCAACACCTTCTTCATAGCTGCCGAGTGTGTGGCCGATCTGCATGCGCACACCGCGTTCGCTGAGGGCGCGGATCAGAGCGTCGTGCCCGGCGATTTCCGGGGCGATGGTGATCACGCGGATCGGCGCCAGGCGCAGGTAGGCTTCCACTTCTGCCATCAACGCGGTGTGGGCGAAATTGGGTTGGGCGCCGAGTTTTCCCGGATTGATGTAGGGCCCTTCCAAATGCACACCGAGTACGCGGGCGCTGCCTGTCGGGCGCTGCTCGCAGAAGCTGCCGAGTTGGCCGAGCACGCTGGAAATCTCGTCGACCGGTGCAGTCATGGTGGTAGCCAGCAGCGAGGTCGTACCAAAACGCACGTGTGTGCGGGTAATCGTCTCGAAGGCCTCCAAGCCTTCCATGATGTCTTTGCCGCCACCGCCGTGCACGTGCAGGTCGATAAAGCCAGGCAGCAGGTAAGGCAAATCGTTTTCCGCCGGGTCGCAGGGCACGCCGTCAATGGCGGTTACCTTGCCGTGTTCGTGCACCAGCCGGCCGCGAATCCAGCCGGCGGGCGTGAGGATATTGTCTTCGGACATGGGCAGTTCTCTAGAGTCGCAGTTCAGCGGAGTAATCATGGCGGCGCAGCTCTGCGACGAAGTCGTAGTAGTCGTTGCGGCAGTAGGTGTCGGTAATTTCGATGGGCGTGTTATCGGCGGTGTAGCCCACCCGGGTCATCAGCAGCATGGCGGTGCCGGGGGCGATGCCCACCAGCTTGGCGAACTCATCCGAGGCGTTGATCGCCTGGATGTGCTGCAGGGCACGCACCACAGGTTTGCCGATGCCTTCCAGGTATTCGTACAGCGAATTGCCAATGGCTTGCGGATGCGGCAGCACCGAGGCGGGCAGGGTGGTCATTTCAATTGCCATCACCGTGTCGTCGGCCTTACGCAAACGCTTGAGGCGCGCCACTTTGTCGGCGGGCGACAACCCCAGGCGAATCAGTTCTTCGTGGGTCGGCTGGGTAATTTCGCGCTCCAGCCATTGGGAAGTGGGCACAAAGCCCTTGAGCCGCAACATCTCGCTGAACCCCGACAAGCGTGACAGCGGCTGTTCCAAGCGTGGCGAAATAAAGGTGCCGGAGCCTTGATTGCGGCGGATCAGTCCTTGGGCAAACAACACTTCCAGCGCTTTGCGAGCGGTCACTCGCGAGATGCTCAGTTGCTCGCTGAGCACGCGTTCCGACGGCAGTGCCTGTTCCGACGTCCACTGGCCGGCATGGATCGCCGCTTCCAGTTTGCGCGCCAATTGCAGGTACAGCGGCGTGGATTGTTTATCGTCAGGGCGCAGGGCCAGGATGGGATTCATCTGTCAGGTTTCCGATGCGTTATTGGAGTGTTGTCGCCCGGTAATGGCCGAAAATTAATACCACTTAAATACCATGTCAATGCAGCCAAAACGGTGCAAGCAATGGTTTAAGGGCCCTGCAATGGGGCCTGGTATCAAGTGGTATTAGAGAGGTCTGTATCGCGCGCAGAACTGTGCAGCCCGGCCTGGTGAACTGGTATTCACCGGCAGGCGCCGGCTGGGGCAGGAATTTTTTTTGAATTATTTTACGAACGGTACGAGATTACGGACGAATCTCGATCAGGGTGCCGTCTTTGACCAGGTTCCACACTTCACGCATATCCACGTTGCGCATGCCGATGCAGCCGTCGGTCCAGTCCAGAGTGTGAAACCACTGTTCCGGGTAATCCTCGGTGTCGGGGGTGCCGTGGATCATGATCATGCTGCCCGGCTTCACGCCTTCGCGGCGAGCGCGGGCGGCGTCGCTGATATTCGGGTAGGAGATGTGCATGGCCAGGTTGAAGCGGTCGCTGGTCTTGCGCCAGTCGAGCCAGTAGAGGCCCTCTGGTGTGCGGCGGTCGCCCTCGATCAGCTTGTGGCCCTTGGGGTTCTTGCCCAAGGAAATGCGGTAGGTCTTGATGGGCTTGCCGTCGTTGATCAGTTGCAACTGATGGGCGGACTTGAGCACCAGGACTTTTTCGACGGTTTTGCCGCCCAGGGTTTCTACGGTGGCGGCCGACGACAGGTTCGCGAACGACAGGCAGATAAGAGCAAGCAACCAACGCATTGAAACGGGTATCCCTAGTGTCATGGGGCGGACTTGCCCAGCGGCGGTACAGCCTCGCTGCGCACCGGGAAGGATTGCTGTCGGCGGTCAGCGAAAAAGTATTCCAGGGTCCGCCCGACCGTGCGGAAAGCCAGCTCGGACCAGGGGATGTCGGCTTCGTCGAACAACTGCACTTCCAGGCTTTCGGGGCCTGCGGCAAAGTCCAGGTCGAGCAGGTCGGCGCGGTAGAAGATATGCACCTGGTTGATATGCGGCACGTCAATCAGCGTGTAAATGGCCATGTTGTGCACGCGCGCGCAGGCTTCTTCCAGGGTTTCGCGGGCGGCGGCCTGTTCGACGGTCTCGCCGTTTTCCATGAAACCGGCGGGCAGGGTCCAGTAACCCAGGCGCGGCTCGATGGCACGGCGGCACAGCAGCACTTTTTCGCCCCACACCGGCACCGTGCCGGCAACGATGTTGGGGTTCTGATAGTGAATGGTTTGGCAGTGATCACACACAAAGCGCAGGCGGCCGTCGCCTTCGGGGATGCGCTGGGAAACCGGTTTACCGCACTGGCTGCAGAAATTCATGCTGGGGTTCCTGGAAAGTGCGTCTATCTTGGCGTGACGGGCAGGGCGCTGCAACAAGTTGTCGTTTAGCGACACTACGCGGGTTTTGGGCTTGGGCACCCGCGAGCTTTGGTGCATGATGCAAGGTAGGCAACAGACCGAGATGACTCATGCTGGACGAGCTACTTCGCCGGGTAAGCAATCACACCCCCCACATGCTGGAAACTGACGGGCGTTTCCCCGAGGCCGCGGTGCTGGTGCCGATTACCCGCAGTGACGAACCTGAGCTGATCCTGACCCTGCGCGCCAGTGGCCTGTCGACCCATGGTGGCGAAGTGGCCTTTCCCGGCGGGCGCCGCGACCCCGAAGACCCGGACCTGATCTTCACCGCGCTGCGCGAGGCCGAAGAAGAAATCGGCCTGCCGCCTGGGCTGGTCGAAGTGATCGGCCCGCTGAGCCCTTTGATCTCCCTGCACGGCATTCGGGTCACGCCTTATGTAGGCGTCATCCCCGATTACGTCGAATACCTGGCCAATGATGCCGAGATTGCCGCTGTTTTCAGCGTGCCTTTGGACTTTTTCCGACAGGACCCGCGCGAACATACCCACCGAATCGATTACCAGGGCCGCAGTTGGTACGTACCCAGCTATCGGTTTGGCGAATACAAGATCTGGGGGCTGACGGCGATCATGATCGTCGAGCTGATCAATTTGCTCTATGACGACGCCAACATCAGCCTGCACCAGCCACCCAAGAGCTTCATCAATATCTAAGCCATCGTTTGAATGGCAACGCCGTGAGGGAAAATCATGAAATATCGCCTGGGCGACGCCCGCGTCGAGACTCATCCACAGAGCTGGGTGGCACCGAATGCCACGCTGGTGGGCAAGGTCAAGCTGGAGGAGGGCGCCAACGTCTGGTTCAACGCGGTGTTGCGCGGCGACAACGAACTGATCCTGATCGGCAAGAACAGCAATGTGCAGGATGGTAGCGTAATGCACACCGACATGGGCTACCCGCTGACCCTGGGCACCGGCGTGACCATTGGTCATAACGCCATGCTGCACGGTTGCACGGTGGATGATTACAGCCTGATCGGCATTAACGCGGTGATCCTCAACGGCGCGAAGATCGGCAAGCACTGCATCATCGGCGCCAACTCGCTGATCGGCGAGGGCAAGGAAATTCCTGATGGTTCGCTGGTGATGGGGTCGCCAGGCAAGGTGGTGCGGGCGTTGACCGACGCGCAAAAACGCATGCTTGAAGCCAGCGCTGCGCACTATGTGCATAACTCGCAGCGTTATGCGCGTGACTTGGTTGAGCAGGAAGAATGAACCCGAGTGAACGCCCTGTCGCGTCGCCGTGCGTGAGCATTTGCGCATTGGATGACGACGATATTTGTACTGGCTGCCAGCGCACGGTAGATGAGATTACGCGGTGGAGCCGCATGGACAATGCCGAGCGCCGGGTGGTGTTGGGGTTGTGCCATGAGCGGGCGGTGGCGGGTGGGTTGGTGTTTATGGTTTCCGGGAAACCTGGCGGCTGATAGACCGCTATCGCAGGCAAGCCAGCTCCCACATTTTGACCGCGTTCCAACAGGTTAAACGCGGTCGAATGTGGGAGGCCCCACTACATCTTCGACGTAGCGCTGTCGCGCATCAAACTGGTTCATCGTAAGGTTATAGAACGCGTGCGGGGCAAAGGCCGTAGCCAGCACTGGTGTGTCAGCACCCGAGTGGG